>CAZFOM010000031.1:4338-14140 GCA_964520155.1 uncultured Rickettsiales bacterium | reverse complement strand
TCCCTTGACAGATCAATCGATTGCAGCGAAAACCGCGTAAGTCATGCGGATTCTCTACCACACCCCATTATCGCCTTATTGCCGAAAAGTGCGGCTATTACTGCATGAAAAAGGGATGGAATTCGACCTGACGCTGGAAAACATCTGGGAGCAGCGCCTCGAGTTCTTTGCGCTCAACCCCGCTGGCGAGGTGCCGGTGCTCATGGAACCGGACGGTGAGGTGATTTCAGGGAATTACTCGATTACCGAGTATCTGGAAGAGGCCTACCGTGAAACAAATTTCATCGGATCTACTATCACCGATCGCCTTGAAATCCGTCGTCTGATTGACTGGTTCGATCACAAGTTTGATCAGGAAGTAACCCAGAATATCCTGTTTGAGAAAGTCTATCGTCGTCTGATGCGCTGGGGCGAACCGAACTCGGATGCAATCCGTGCGGGCAAGAAAAATATCCTCTACCATCTCGATTATATTGCCTACCTCACGCAGGATAAGCGCTTCTTGACCGGTGATAGCCTATCGCTGGCCGATCTAGCCGCTGCATCTCATCTCTCGTCACTCGACTATCTGGGCGATGTACCATGGGATCATAATCCCAAAGTCAAAGAATGGTATGCGCTCATCAAATCGCGACCCTCTATGCGCACGATTCTTGAAGAACGCATCAGCGGCATTAAGCCGCCGGAATGGTACGAGAATCCGGATTTTTAGTTTCTGGTGGTTGGTGCCTGGTGCCTAGTGCTTAGTTTAAGAACTGAATCGGAAACAGCGGGGGTATTTGTCATCGCGAGGCCTTCAGGCCGCGGCGATCCAAAGCTAAAGATGGATTGCTTCGCGTTCGCTCGCAATGACGCCGTTGGAAAGATTTACTAAGCACTAGACACCAGCCACCCGCCACCAATCACCTTCTCTTCAAAAACCCAAACGGTGATTTTACAAAGTCACTCACCGCTGCTTCCGCGGATTTTCGAAACGTCTGGATCTTGAGTACATCCTTCAGGCGGCGTTCCAGAAATGCAAGCGTATCTGCCTGATCGTCCGATTTATCATCCAGCCAGAACAACACTGTGCTGGTAAACACCGGAGCGAGTAAGGCACGCTTGGTGTAGAAATTAAAATCCGTCGAGGTGTCGCCCGCCAGATACCAGATCTCATCGAGGGTTTTATACAGTGCTTTCATCGCCATAAACGCATTGATCGGCAACGCATAAAACAGCATGGCTCGACGGATCGCTTCGCGGTGTACCAGATTGCGTGATAGCCGTGCCGAGATCACCGCCATGATCCGGTGATGAATTTTCATGGAAGCGAGATCCAGTTTGCTCGCATCGCTTACCATCTGTCGATCCGATTCCTCAGAGAAAAAGGCCAGCAGATCCGCCACGCCATTAGGGAAAAAGCGTTGCGCGTCAAATACGTCGAACCCCGCATCGCGCGCGGCGTGTTCCAGCATGGATGCCGTCCACCCCTCAAAGGGAGCATGTTTCAAGGCAACCGACAGAATCTTCTGCCGGTGCAAATACGATCCATCAGACATGTGTCTACGCGACGAGTGCAGCTTTTTTTGTGGTTTTCTTCACTACCACGCGCGAGTCCGGCAAGACAATCGCAAAATGCGAACCTACGCCGGGTTCGCTTTCCACCTCAATTACGCCTTTGTGGAGTTTGACCAGTTCGACCGCAAGTGCCAAGCCAAGACCAATATGGTTGCGGTCACGCCCGACAAAGCCTTCTTCATGTGCGATGGCATCGCGGATTTTCCCCAGTTGCACCTCGCCCAGACCATGCCCCGTGTCAGAGAAGGTAATGGCCAGGTGCTTCTCAGGCGTAATTTCTGCGCGAATAAATACCTCACCACCCTTTCGATTGAACTTGATTGCGTTGGAAAGCAGATTGATCATCACTTTCAGCATCATGATGCGATCCGCGTGAATGATTATCGGTTGCTTGAGCGCACGAATCTTGATCTTCACCTGATGCTCAAATGCTTTGTGCGAGTGAATCTCGACCACCTCGCGGATGAGGCTTGCCACATCAATCGCTTCTTCGTTGAGATCGGCATAGCCCGCATCAATATGAGCGATCTCAAACAGATCGTTGAGCTTGGAAAGCAGCGTCGTTCCGCTTTGTTGAATGTTGCGGATATACTCGTCATATTTGGGGTTTCCGAGCTTGCCGTACACCCGATTCTCAATCATCTGCGTGAATCCAAGAATCGCATTCAGCGGCGTGCGTAACTCGTGGCTCAGATGCGCCATAAATTCCGAACGCGCATTGAGCGCCAGTTCATTCTCGAGACAAAGTTTGTGAAGTCGATTCTGCACCTGCATTTCGGAAGTCATGTCGCGGAATGACACGATCACCTGCTTCTCGGGTAAACTCTCCTCACGAATGACTTTGAGAAAACACAGCTCCGCCCAACGCCACTTACTACCTTTGGCTTTTACCTGAATGCGGATCGGGGCGGTGGGTTTTCCACCAGAGAACGACTTTATCGCCTGCTGCAATTTATCGCGATGCGAATCATGGATAAAACTCCAAAACGAAGGCCCCATCACAGAGGCAACCGTATGCCCGAACTGCGTAAACCAGTTGGGTGTGATGTAAAGACACCCTAATGAGTGATGCAGAACGCAACCAATCTGCTGATTTTCAACGGTTAGCGCATCCATCACCGGCTGCTCGAGCCAGTGCGTTACTTTTGCAGCCGAGCGCGTGGATGGCTTCGGTGTCTCTCGTTTCGCGGAGGCCGTTAAGGGTTTATGTTTGTATTGCGCGCGCGGCGAAGTTGCAGTGACACTGCCGGTCATACCTGGTCTCCAGAATAGCCAAAACATTACAAGTGTGCTCCACCTCAGAAGTGAATAAGGTTGCTGGAGGAGCTATCTGGCGACTTTGATTTTTTTGGTAGGTTTATTATTAGTTAATGACCCTCCAAAGTCGTTAATCAACATATTGTGGAGTGTTGGAAAAATAAACAGCATTTTGATGTGGTAACGGAATTTTAACCACTCTGTTGCACGAATGCACCAAAGTGAGTTAAACAAAGTTTACTATCACTAATTACCAAATACTGGATCGCTTCGTCACGCTTCGCGCTCCTCGCGATGACGTCATCGCGAGGCCATAGGCCGTGGCGATCCAGTAAAAAAATCACTGCTACACTACGCTGCTTTCAGCAATGGATCTAATTTTCCGGCCGTATTCAGCGCATACAAATCATCGCAGCCACCCACATGGGTTCCATTGATGAAAATCTGCGGCACGGTTTTACGCCCACCGGATTTGCTGATCATCTCCTGCTGTAGCGCTTCATCGTGCGTGATGTCTATTTCCTTGATCGCAGACTCAAAACCCTTCTGTTTAATGAGCTGTTTGGCCTTCGTGCAGTATGGACAGTAATCTTTGGTGTAGATGATTACATCAGTCATGGTTCCACTCCTTTTTGACATCGGGGTCGGTTTCTCTTTCCCTGTATATAGAGCGCATCTTGGAAAATTCCAGTGGGTCGAGTTCTTTCATCGCCCAGACCGCCATCGCCCGCACCAACTCGGACGGATCATCCAGCAAGCGACGTACGGGAGGAATGAGTGCGGTATCACCTGAATTACCCGCAGCGATCAACACATTGCGGATAAATCGGTCACGCTTGATGCGCTTAATAGGTGATTTGGCGAATAACGCACGAAACCCCGTATCATCCAGCGTGAGTAAATCCGATAACAACGGCGATTCCAGTTCCCGCCGCGCGTGATAGGAAATCTCTTTCGCATCGCTTGCAAACTTATTCCACGGGCAGACCGCTAAGCAATCATCGCAGCCATAAATACGGTTACCCATCGCCTTGCGAAATTCTATATTAATGTGGCCTTTATGCTCGATCGTGAGATACGAGATACAGCGGCGCGCATCAATTTTGCGCTCCCCAACAAACGCCTGCGTCGGACATATATCGAGGCATTTGCGGCAGGTTCCGCAATGATCGGTTTCGGGTTCATCTGGACTAAGTTGTAAGGTCGTAAACACAAAACCCAGAAACAACCAGGATCCAAACTCACGCGATACCAAACAGGTATGCTTGCCTTGCCACCCTACTCCCGATAAGGCCGCGAGCGGCTTTTCCATCAGCGGAGCGGTATCCACGAACACTTTATACTCACCGCCATATTCCGACTGCATCCAGCCCGCGAACTGTTTTAGTTTGGATTTGATGACATCGTGATAATCATCGCCCAGCGCATAGCAGGAGATATTGCCCTGCCCCTTGTGTTCCAGTTTCTCCAGCGGATTAAATGCAGGCCCGTAATTATGCCCCACCACAATAACCGATTTCGCTTCCGGCCAGAGATTCAGAGGCGTTCCCCGCATCTCTGCCCGAGCCGCCATCCAACCCATCTCACCATGGTAATGGTTTTTCAGAAAATCATAGAGCGAGTCTTGAAAGGTAATACCACCCTCAAGCGCAACGATTCCGACTGTGTCGAAGCCGGTTTCTTTGGCGTATTGGTGAATCAGAGCTGTGTTCACTTCTCTACCATTATCACCATTAACTAAAAAACCCCATAAATGGGGCTTTTTAGTTAATGGTGATCCGGGCGGGAATCGAACCCGCGACAACCTGATTAAAAGTCAGGTGCTCTACCGACTGAGCTACCGGATCAGCGGCTAAGGAGTGTGCAACATAAGAATTTGCTAAGCATTGTCAACCACTTCCGTTGTGTTGGGCAAAAAACGTCAAAATCGCTTAAGCGACCGTATTTCTGCGGTATTCCGAAAGAAATGCCTCAGCAAATGCGGTGAATCGGCCTTCGGCAATTGCAGCGCGAATGCCGCGCATCAGGCTTTGGTAAAAGGCGAGGTTGTGCCAGGTCATAAGCGTTCCACCTAGCATTTCATCCGATTTAATCAAATGATGAATATAGGCGCGGGAATAGTGCGAGCACGCATAGCAGCCGCATTTGGGATCGAGCGGTGCGGGATCATCCCGATACTGTGCGTTCATGATGTTCATCTCGCCCGCATGCGTATAGGCGCGGCCAAACCGTCCCGAACGGGTGGGAATCACACAATCGAACATATCAATCCCGCGCATCACCGCACCGATAATGTCATCGGGTTTACCGACCCCCATCAGGTAGCGCGGTTTGTCTGTCGGTAGATGCGGCACGGTATGATCCAGCACGTCAAACATTACTTCCTGCCCCTCACCTACGGCAAGCCCGCCGACGGCATAACCGTCAAATCCGATTCCAATCAGTGCCTCCGCAGATTGCTTCCGCAAATCCGCATAGGTGCTACCCTGCACGATTCCGAACAGGTGATAGCCCTCGCGTATGATAAACGCACCCCTGCAACGCTTTGCCCAGCGCATGGAAAGTTCCATCGAGTGCTTGGCCTGTTCGTGCGTTGCGGGATAGGGCGTACATTCATCCAGCACCATCGTGATGTCGCTACCCAGCAGATGCTGAACTTCTATGGCGCGCTCGGGTGTAAGCTCGTGTTTTGAGCCGTCCACATGCGATTGAAACGTCACGCTCTGCTCGGTGATCTTGCGCAGCTTGGAAAGCGACATCACCTGAAACCCACCCGAATCCGTGAGAATCGGTTTGTTCCAATTCATCATCTTGTGTAGCCCGCCAAGTGCAGCCACCCGCTCCGCCCCAGGCCGCAGCATCAGATGATAGGTGTTGCCAAGCAAAATCTGTGCACCGGTTTCTGCGACTGCTTCCGGCGTCATACCCTTCACGGTTCCGGCGGTACCCACCGGCATGAAAGCAGGCGTGTCTATGGCACCGTGTGTGGTATGTAGTACGCCTTTACGAGCACTACCATCTGTTGATTCAAGAACGAATTGCGGATGTTTCATGCGTTTTTATATAGCAGACACGCATCACCAAACGAGTAAAAACGATAGTGATTTTGTATCGCGTGCGCATAAGCAGATTTCATGCGCTCTAGCCCTGAGAATGCCGACACCAGCATAAACAGGGTGGATTTGGGCAGATGAAAATTGGTCATCAGCATATCACATATCTTGAAGCGATAGCCCGGGGTGATGAAAATACCGGTTTCCGAATGGTAGGGATGCAGCACACCGTCTTCATCGGCGGCGGATTCTAAAGTTCGCATTGAGGTCGTTCCTACCGCGATCACCCGTCCACCCAGTTGTTTAGCGGCGTTGATTACAGCCGCCGTCTCCGCACTCACCATTGCCCGTTCGGTGTGCATGACATGCTGGTTGGTATCCTCGACCTTCACCGGAAGAAACGTCCCTGCCCCGACATGCAACGTCACAAACGCCATATGCACGCCTTTGTCTCGAATATGCGTCAATAGGTTTTCCGTAAAATGCAGCCCTGCCGTGGGTGCCGCAACCGATCCGTCATGCTTGGCATAGACGGTCTGATAACGCGCTTCGTCCTCCGTATGTTTTTCCTTATCGCGTTTGATATAGGGCGGCAAGGGCGTCACACCGTGTGTATGGATAAGCTGCATTAACTCAGTATCGGAATAGGGAAACGCAATTTCCACAAAACCATCTTCACGCTTGTGTTTTACCGTTCCACAAAATGATTCGCTAAACACAATATCATCATCATTTTTGAGGCGCTTTGCAGGTTTGGCAAGCGCCTCCCAAACTCCCTGCCCAAGCGGTTTATGCAGGAACACCTCGATCTGAGCATCGCCGCGCTTGCCGAATAAGCGCGCCGGAATCACGCGGGTATCGTTGAATACCAGCACATCGTTTGGTCTTAGATATTCGGTCAGATCAGAAACAATCCGATCTTCCAATACATCGCCCACCACAAGCAATTTTGCTGCATCACGCGGCTCTACTGCCTGTTGCGCGATGCGGTCTTCAGGTAAATGAAAGTCGAATTGGGAGACGCGCATGAGGTGGTGATGGGTGAATGGTGGTTAGTGATTGGTGAATGATATAGCCAATCGTAGCTACACCAACCACTCATCACCAATCACCAGCCACTCACTTTACATCCGCTGCAACACGCAGAGAGATAATTTTATCGGGGTCAGTAACTTTGCCGTTATCGTTCATGTCACCTTTTTTGATTTTATCCACGAATTCCATGCCGGACACCACCTTGCCAAATCCGGTATACTGGCGATCCAGGAAACTCGCATCTCCAAAGCAGATGAAGAACTGGCTATCCGCGCTGTCTGGATCCGCCGCGCGCGCCATCGAGACTACTCCGCGCTGGTGTGACAGATCATTGAATTCTGCTTTGAGATTTTTGCCCGAGCCCCCCATGCCAGTGCCGGTGGGATCGCCGGTTTGCGCCATAAAGCCCTCAATCACGCGGTGGAATACTACACCATCATAGAACTTCTGACGCGCGAGTTCTTTGATACGCGCAACAGTGTTTGGCGCTTTTTCGGAATAAAGTTCGATCACCACTCGCCCATCCTTCAGCTCGAGATAAAGGGTGTTTTCCAAGTCAGCAGCGCTGGATGTTTTTGCCATAAATACTCCCAGAAACAGGGTTAGGATGAGTGAGAAAAATCGCATGGGGAACCTCTTGAAATGATGGCTACAGGTCTACAATGAACCTATAAGAAAGATCAAGGACTATCGAAGACGCCATCACTCAGAAATCGAATCGTGTTTGCGATGACGCTTGGGTGCTGGGGAAAAAACGTATGCGAAACCCGAACCATTTTATGCTCTTTCATGCCAGCAAGTTTCGTGCTTGCGACCGATACTTTTCCGTCATGCGGCTTCGGTAAAAAGCGTGACATCAGCGGATCGATCGAACGTGTACCTGCAAGAATTCCAAGCTCGTAATGGACTTCACCAAAAAGCGCTTTGAGTGCATCCTGCTGCGTAATGAGTTGTTGTCCGGCAGGGCCATAGAGTTTTTTGTAGATCCACCAATCCTTGATGGCATCGGCAATTTCACTACCCAGATTCGGTGGTGCGAGCATCACCACACGCCCCAGTCCTTCGAGTGGATAGCGGTTCAGATACGCGCGGATCAACAGACATCCCATCGAATACCCCACCACATGCACAACAGGATATAAATCCATGCCCTGTTCACTTAAACGCACATGCAACCATTCCACCAGTTCTTCAAGCGGCATCTGAGTGGATGGATAGGTGATATTAAAGGTCTTATAGCCTGTGTTGTTTAATGCGCGCTCTAACCGGCGCATACACCGTCCGGTACGAAGAATACCATGCAGCAGAATAACCGCTTGCGGCACGAAGCTCTGACGGATGAACGTCAAGGATTGGACTCAAAATGCGTTTTCAGTTCCTGCGCGACACGGTTTGAGACAAAGGCGGAAATATCCCCACCGAGCTTAGCGATCTGTTTTACAAACCGTGAGGAGATGAAATGCGTCGCTTCCGATGCCGTGAGAAACACGGTTTCCATATTCGGGTAGAGTTTGGTGTTGATGGCCGCCATCTGAAACTCGTATTCAAAATCCGATACCGCGCGCAGCCCGCGAATCAGGATATTCGCTTTCTCGCGCTTGGCAAAATCCACGAGCAACCCTTCAAAGGGTTTTACCTCCACCCTGCCCCCATCGCCGTTGGGCAACACGTCCAGCTCGCCCTGCACCAACTTCGTACGCATGGCCAGATCGAACATATTGTCCTTATAGGTCTCCTGCGCGACGCCCACAATCAGGCGATCCACCACCTTGAGCGCGCGCTTGATAATGTCCACATGCCCGATCGTGACCGGATCAAACGTGCCAGGATAAATGCCGATTTTCATTTGGTTTAACCCATTTTTGAATTTGTCATCCCCGCAAAAGCGGGGATCCAGAAATCTATCAATTAAAATACTGGATGCCAGCTTTCGCTGGCATGACAATAGAAAAATTACTCCGCAGATTCCTCTGAACTCTCTTCCCCCACATCCCCTTCATCGCCCATACCTTCACCGAGTCGAACAGCAGCAGTTACGCGCTCGTCGTCAGCGGTTTTGAGGATGGTGACACCTTGGGTGTTGCGTCCGGCGATGCGGATGCTGGCGATGTCAGTGCGGATGAGTTTGGCTTTATCGGTCATGAGCATGATCTGATCCGATTGCTCCACGGGGAAGCTCGCAATGACCGATCCGTTACGCTCCGAGGTCACAATGTTGGTGATGCCCGAACCACCGCGATTGGTGACGCGGTATTCGTAGGTGGATGAGCGTTTTCCGTAGCCGTTTTCCGTGATTGTCAGCAGGAACTGCTCGCCAGCTTCGAGTTGGGTGTAGCGATCTGGCGACAAGGTAATATCACCGGTTGCTTCTTCATCCGCATCCTTACCTTCGACTTCATTATCCCCACGGCGGGCTTTGGACATTTTCAAATACGCGGCGCGTTCTTCGGTCGTGGCATCCGTCCCTTTGAGGATGGACATAGAAACGACTTCGTCGCCATCTGCGAGTTTGATCGCGCGCACACCGTCGGATGAGCGGGATTTGAACACGCGGATCGCATCCACGGGGAAGCGGATACATTTACCGGATTTGGCCGCAATCAGCACATGATCCTGCTCTGTGCAGGAGAGCACACCGATCAGGCGGTCGCCCTCGTCGAGCTTCATGGCGATTTTGCCATTGGCGCGAATATCGTGGAAATCCGAGAGGTCATTGCGACGGGCATTGCCGGACTTGGTTGCAAACATGATATGCAGATTATCCCACTGTTTTTCGTCTTCCGGCAGCGGCATGAAATTGGTGATCGTTTCGCCTTCCGACAGCGGAAAGATATTGACCAGTGCTTTGCCTTTGCCCTGCGCGTTGCCCAGCGGCAGGCGGTAAACCTTGGTTTTATACA
>CAZFOM010000031.1:0-4328 GCA_964520155.1 uncultured Rickettsiales bacterium | reverse complement strand
GCCTTGACTCGAGAAGAACAGCACCGGCGTGTGGGTGTTGGCAACGAAGAGTTCGGACGTTAAATCCTCATCGCGCATATCCATGGCTTTGCGGCCTTTTCCGCCGCGACGCTGCGCGCGGTAGGTCGCAAGCGGCACGCGCTTGATATAGCCATTCACGGTGACGGTCACGACCATATCTTCTTTCTGGATCAGGTCTTCCATATCAATGTCGGAATCCGATTCTTCGATCTGTGTACGACGCGGCACAGCGAACTCGGCCTTGATGTCGGTGAGTTCTTTTTTCATGATGCCGTAGAGTTTCTCGCGCGAGCCGAGGATCGAGAGATACTCGCGGATTTCTCCCGCAAGCTCATTCATCTCTTCATCAATTTTCTTGCGCTCCAAGCCGGTCAAGCGCTGCAAACGCAGTTCGAGAATGGCTTTCGCCTGTGCTTCGGTGAATTTGATACGGCCATTCACCGTCTGGTTATTTTCATCATCCACCAGCGCGAGCAAGGCTTCCACATCGCCCGCATTCCAGTCACGGCGCATAAGCTCTTCTTTTGCCACCACCGGATCGGCTGCTGCACGGATTACCTTGATCACCTCGTCAATGTTGGCAACGGCAATCGCAAGACCGATCAACACATGCGCCTTGTCGCGCGCTTTGCCCAGTACATAGAGAGTGCGGCGGGTGATGACTTCTTCGCGGAACGCAATGAACGCCGTGATGACCTGCTTGATATTCATCAGTTCAGGACGACCATTATTGAGCGCCAGCATGTTCACGCCAAAGCTCGTCTGAAGTGGGGTCATGGTATAGAGTTGGTTTAACACCACCTCGGCCATCGCATCTTTTTTCACTTCGATGACGACGCGCACACCGTCCTTATCAGACTCATCGCGCAGGTCGGAGATGCCTTCGATTTTCTTGTCGCGCACCAGCTCGGCAATACGCTCGATCATACGCGCTTTATTCACTTGATACGGAATCTCTGTGACAATGATTGCCTGTTTGCCTTTAGCGATGTCCTCAATTTCGGTTTTACCGCGCATAACGACAGAACCACGGCCTGTGTGAAGCGCGCTATGGGAGCCGTTACGACCGAGAATGATACCACCGGTTGGGAAATCCGGCCCTGGGCAGACCTGCATGATTTCGTCAATCGTAACCTCGGGATTATCAATATAGAGGCAGCACGCATCCACCACCTCGCCCAGATTGTGGGGTGGGATGTTAGTCGCCATACCCACGGCGATACCGCCCGCACCATTGACCAGCATATTCGGGAATTTGGCCGGCAGGCAGATTGGTTCTTTCTCCGAACCGTCGTAGTTATCCTGAAAATCCACCGTTTCCTTGTCGAGATCATCGAGCAAGAAGTGCGAGGGCTTCGACAGGCGGGATTCAGTATAACGCATCGCCGCCGGAGCATCGCCGTCCATCGAGCCGAAGTTACCCTGCCCGTCAATTAGCATCAGGCTCATGGAAAATGGTTGCGCCATACGCACCATCGAGTCGTAAATCGCGGCGTCTCCGTGCGGATGGTATTTACCCATCACGTCACCGACGATGCGGGCCGATTTCTTGTACGGCTTGTTCCAGTCGTTGCCCGCCTCATACATCGCGAACAGAATGCGGCGATGCACCGGTTTCAAACCGTCCCGCACATCGGGGATGGCGCGCGACACGATCACGCTCATCGCGTAATCGAGGTAGGAACGGCGCATTTCCTCTTCGATGGAAACCGGAACCAGTGAGGAGGTTAAGGCTGACGAATCGGCCATAGTAATTACCCTTATTTTACAGAATGTTATTTGTTTTTACTGTGATATTGCGTGGCATTCTAAGACAAAATCCCGTTTTGTCACCCATTTTCAGCGGTTTTTGCCGAATATCTGCGGCTTGATGTGGATAAATTCTATGTGCCACGATTTCCTTCATAAAACTGTAACAACTTAGCGGTTTTTTCGCGCCTGCAACTGAGGCATACTGGCGCCAGTTCATGAACAAACTGAAATACTTACCACATGAGTCGTCACCCCGCACTGGAAGCAAATAACTTCGCCGCAATCCGGCAATTGCTCGGCAGCAATTATGGCGATCGTTTTGCGAGTGCGGCCATTGACGCGGTGGATTCTGGCACACAGTCGTTTGCCTATCGCGTGACGCCGGCTACCGGGGAAAGTTTTTACTTCAAACTAACCACCCCAGACAAAACCGTGCGCGCGGGACTGCCCGAACAGTTTTCGCGCTATGTATACCAGCAAGGTATTCCGGCGGTATTCTACGAAACCATGCGCGACGGAAAAGTCGCCAAACGATTGCCCGAAGACGCGAAAGAACTGAGCTTAATCATGCCAACGCTTTCGCAAAATGAAGCCGCGCTGAAACCGATACTAGGCGCATCGCTCAGTATGGCGCGCACGATTCCAGGTAAGACCCTTCCTTCCCGAATGCGCGAGCCGGAGCGTTATCAGACACTCTTTCCCGAAATGGCTTCGCAGGTCGGTGCACTTGCTGGAAGTATTGCAAGCCAGACGAATGGGTTTTTGCAAACCTATCACCTCACGCCAAACGATCTGCCGCCCAATCAGTATAATGCGTTTGAAGAACGCGCCAATCAGCTGCTCAAGGCGTTGCATCTGGATAAATTTGGCGATTTTGAAACCGTACACCACAAGCTGCACGATCCAAGCAGTGACGCATCGCATCACCTGCATGAACATGCGGAAATCATGCGTCATAACGCACAGGCTATGCTGCGCGTGGCAGCGCAAAGAAACGATGTCGCACTGGCTGAAAGCGCATCGTCACTGGAACGGTTCGCAAACCGTTACGAAAAGGGCTACGCGCTTTCCATGATGCACAGGATGCATCAACTGCTCAAACACAAAGACCTGATTACGGCACGCCAGACCCATCTTATTCACGGCGATTTCTGGCGCGAGAACCTGCTTGAGCAGGATGAAAAAATTACGGGATTGCTCGATTTCGATCGCGTCCAAAAAGGCGATAAGCTGCATGATGTTGCAAAATTCCTCTCGCAACATCCGTTTAATCCGTATCTGGTGCAGCAAACCCTGAAAGGCTACGAAACAGGATTTGGCGCGCCTTTGGACGCAAACGATCTTGCGGCCCTGCCCTATGTCATGATGCAGCGCGAACTGATCGATTTACCTTCTGATCTTAATCGCGCATTCCGTGAATTTCTGCCAACCAGCGGAACCGACACGGTGCTCACCAAGAAAATGAGTGATGCGGAAATCGCTGCCTTTGTTGCCAAGCCCGCTCAGGATCGCAAACTCCATAAACTCCTGTTTGGCCGCATGGATACGCTCGCTCCATATATCGAAGCCGACTACGGTAAAATCCTCTCAGAACAGCAGTTCGACACGTCGTTGTTCCGCAAAGCCGGTCGTATCCATGTCGAAGGCGGCAATTCTTGCTTTGATTATATTGGTGCGGTTTTCAGCGCTAAGGATTTCCTGCCCGAGAATGCTACGCGGCTGAAGGAAAAACTCAACACCGTCATTGATAATCAGGTGCGGATTGCGCAGTTTGAAGCGGCGAACCCCACCCGCAAGGATTACATTATTGATGAGGTCGTCACCGCATATCCGTCGGTGAACATCTCGAGTGAGGAGCGTCAAACACGTCAGGCAGCGCTGATAAAAGACATTCAAGGCAAGCTCGGCACCATGAGTCCTCAGGCAGTCGCATCCGAGGAACTGCTGCTACAGAAGATCGGCGGACTGCCGCCTCTGGTGCAGGAATGGCTGTACCTCAAGGGAACCGAATTTGCGTTTACCGATAAAAACATAAAAGGCGAAGACGGAATCATGCGCTACAAGGATAATCGGGATCTGTTCCCTGATCATCCATCACTTAAGAATATGCGCATGGCAGGAGGAAACTTCCTGACCTTCCATCCGAGTCAGGGAGAGGCTATTACCTATGCCTATGCGTCTTTACAGCGCGATCCCATGGTGCTGCTTGCCCATGAAGCCATAGGACACGCGATTTACAATCAGGTGCGCCAGCGCGATCCGCAGAACGCGGCAGCGATTACCGAAGAGGCAACACGAGCCATTATCGCCGATTGCGGCGATGTAAACAAAACTGGCGGCGCCAATCCCAACACCGGACGACTGGGTCAGCTTTTCAAGGCAATAAATGAAACCAAAAATCACGCAGAATTATGGAATGCGCTTAGCGCAATCGATCCATCGCGTATGCCAAAACTGGAAGGCAAGGCAAGAGAAGAATGGCTTTCGAATGTGTGCAAGCTCACGGAAGACACCTACAAAAAGATGGGGCCGAAGGGGTGGATGTACACCGTGCC
>CAZFOM010000030.1:0-16943 GCA_964520155.1 uncultured Rickettsiales bacterium | reverse complement strand
CCTGATGGAACTGGCGGAGCAGGCGGTGCGCACGCTCACGCAACTGCAACACAAAGCAATCGGGTGATCCATGCTCTCCTCGCTGGTGATTGCAACGCATAACGCCGGTAAGCTCAAGGAAATCCGCGAACTGCTCGCGCCGTTTGGGTTTCCGGTGACATCCGTGGGGGAGCTGGGGCTTCCGGAACCGGCTGAAACGGGAAACAGCTTTGTTGCGAATGCCGAAATCAAATCGAAAGCAGCGGCGCTGGCATCAGGTAAGCCCTCGTTATCGGATGATTCTGGTCTGTGTGTGGAGGCATTGAATGGCGATCCTGGCGTCTATTCTGCGGATTGGGCAGGTGCAGGGAAAGATTTTACGCTCGCGATCGGAAAAGTGAAAAACGCGCTCGATGCAGCGGGCGCTACGCCTCCCTACAAAGCCTATTTCGTGTGTGTGTTGTCGTTGTGTGATCCGCAGGGGCGCACCATCAATTTTGAAGGCAAGGTGCATGGATCTCTGGTGTTTCCGCCGCGTGGTAAAAACGGATTCGGGTATGACCCGATCTTCGTTGCCGATGGGCACTCACAGACATTCGGCGAGATGGTGCCAGAAGAAAAACATGCGATCAGCCACCGCGCGCGTGCTTTTGCGCGCTTTACGGAGTATCTTCGCACGCAGCAGGTGAAATATGGTTAAGCTATTGGCCGTCAGCGCATCGCACCGCAAGGAATCGAACAACCGCAGGTTATTGCAGCTTGCGGTGAATGCGGCCACTGCGCAGGGCGCGACGGTGGATGTGGCGGAGTATTCGGATTTCGACATGCCAATTTACGACGATTCGGAATATGACGCGAGTGCCCTGCCACCGGCGCTGCTTGCACTTCATGCGCGATTACTGTCAGTGGATGGGCTGATGATTGCCTCGCCTGAGTATAACTGGTCGTTCCCCGGATCGCTTAAAAACACGATTGACTGGCTTTCGCGCCTGACCCCGCAGCCTTTTGCGGGGCGCACAGCGTTTTTGCTGTCGGCGTCACCGTCGCTAAAGGGCGGCTTGCCCGGGTTGATTCAGTTGCGCGTACCACTGGAAGCGCTCGAGATGATCGTGTATCCTCAGATGTATGCGCTAAGTCTCAGCCATGAAAAAATGGCCTCGGACGGCACGTTCAAAGAAGCAAGCCAGCAGGCCTTGCTTGAAAAAATGGTGACGGGATTTGTGGCACACACGCGGGCACTCCAACCGCTACGGAGCTGATATGCGTTTATGGATTGTTCTCTTATGTATCTGGTTGCCCTGGGCTGTTCAGGCGCAGACGGTATCCTCAACCCCCGTGGCAACCGACATCACGACGGCCACGTTGCAAAGCGCCGTGTCCACCATCCAGCCGAAACAGAAATTCTGGGTGGCGCTGCATCTTTCCTTGAAGGAAGGCTGGCACACTTACTGGAAAAACCCAGGTGATAGCGGGGTGCCGCCGGTATTTAATTGGACGGTGCCAAGCGGATTTAGCGCCGGCGATATTCATTTCCTTCCGCCCACGCGCTACCCGTATGTGGGGCTGATGAATTTCGGCTATAGCGGCGATGCGTATCTGCTGGTTCCCATCACGCCGCCTTCGTTGCTGCGTGAAAATGCGAGTTATATTTTCACGCTCAAAGCAAGCTGGCTCGTGTGCGAAGAAATCTGCATTCCGGAAAAGGGCGAGTTTTCACTCGTCTTGACCACCAACAACGCGCTGACATCGACGCCGTCAGCGCATTTTGATACGATCGCTGCGCAGGTTGCGAGGCTTCCCAAACCTCATGCGGAACCGCTTCCGTTTGATGTGAAAGAAAATGCGCTGCGCATATTTATTCCTGCATCCAAACTCTCATCCGGCAGCATCAAGCAGATCCAGTTTTTCCCCGAACAGACCGGCATTATTGACAACCCATCCGAGCAAACCGTAACCACGCACGGGCAGGGGGTGATCCTGTCCATACCGCGCGGGACGGAGCCATTGCTACCGGAGTTAAATGGTATCCTCGCGCTGTTTAGCGAAGAAGGGCGCAGGGATTTTCAGGTGACGGTGCAGCAGGGCGCGTTGCCATATGGTGGCGGCGAGGATGCTGGGTCGGGTAATGGGGAGATTTCCGGCGTCTGGCAGGCCATATTCTTTGCGCTCATGGGTGGACTTATCTTGAATCTCATGCCGTGTGTGTTTCCGGTACTGTCACTGAAAGCGCTCGATGTAGCCCGTCAGTCGGCAATGAATGCGGTCGAGGTCAAGCGCAAAGGTCTTGCCTATTCGGCGGGGGTGATGGTGAGCTTTCTGATCATGGCGGTGATCCTCATCCTCATCCAGAAAGCCGGTGGTCAGGTCGGGTGGGGCACGCAATTTCAATCTCCCTTCATGGTTGGGGCGTTTGCGTATCTCCTATTTATTATTGGACTCAACTTGTCAGGCGTGTTCGAGATACCCGCATGGGGTGCGAACCTTGGCACATCACTCACGCAGAAACAGGGCGTGTCCGGCAGTTTCTTTACCGGTGTGCTCGCGGTGCTGGTGGCGACACCCTGCACAGCGCCGTTCATGGGCGGGGCAATCGGCTACGCATTCACCCAGCCACCCGTTATTGTACTGACAGTGTTTCTGGCGCTGGGGCTTGGCATGGCGCTGCCCTTCCTGCTGTTGAGTTATGTGCCAAAACTGGCAGGTAAGCTGCCCAAGCCTGGCGCATGGATGGGGCATTTCAAACAGTTCCTTGCGTTCCCCATGTATCTCTCGGCGATCTGGTTGTTGTGGGTGCTGGGACGTCAGAGCGATACGGATCTGGTGGTCGGAATGCTGCTCGGGTTTGCGTTCATTGCGTTTGCGTTCTGGCTGTGGCGCTTTCTCAAGGATAGCGACATTCTGATTCGCATTGGCTGCGCCATACCGCTCGTGATCATCAGCATCATCCCGTTCTATTTTCTTCCGGTGCAGTCACTCACGCAGGATCCGAATGTGTGCATCCCCGCACACCGGCTGGAACATGGCGAACCGTTCAGCGTATCCAAACTCAATCAACTGCGCGGGATGCAAAAACCGGTACTGGTGAATGCAACGGCGGCATGGTGCATCACCTGTCAGATCAACGAGCGCACGACGCTTGGCACCGAGCCGGTGCGCGGCGCGCTCAAAGAAAAAGGCGTGACCTATCTGGTGGCCGACTGGACGAACCACAACGATGAGATTACCGCGTACCTGAGCTCCTTCGGTCGCAAAGGTGTACCGCTCTATGTCTATTATCCGCCCAAGGGTGATCCGGTGGTATTGCCGCAGATCCTCACCGAATCCATTGTGCTTGAAGCCATTGGCGCAAAGTAGTATTAGAATTTTCGACTTAGTAATATCCTGTTCGTTCATGCTCTTTCGCTATGCCCTGACACTGATCATCGATTGTCATTGCGAGCGAGCAACGCGAGCGCGGCAATCCAGAAAAACTGGATCGCCACGGAGCTGGCGCTCCTCAGGGGTGACGGAGAATCATCAGAGCCATGCTTCGACAGAGCAAAGTATGACATTTACAAATCAAAGGACTTAAACACACTAACCTAAGGAGTTTACCATGTTTCTTGCAAAAATGATGCGCACCTTCGCGTTGCTGCTGGTGGTTGCCGCCAGTGCCAATGCAGTTCACGCTGCCCCTGTCATTGGTCAGCCCGCACCGGAATTTACCGGCACGGACACTCAGGGAAAAACCCACAAACTCTCCGATTTCAAAGGCAAGGTGGTGGTGCTCGAATGGACGAACCACGAATGCCCCTTCGTGAAGAAATTTTATAGCGTTGGCAAGATGCAGGAACTTCAGAAAACTTACACTGATAAAGGCGTGGTGTGGTTGAATATCGTATCGTCTGCAGAAGGCAAGCAGGGGCATGTGACGCCCGAGCAGGCGAATGCAATCATGACCGAGAAGAAATTTGCCTCCACCGCCAAACTCCTCGATCCGACAGGGGAAATCGGCAAGCTGTACGGTGCAAAGACTACGCCACACATGTTTGTCATCAACAAGGATGGCACGCTTGCCTACATGGGCGCGATTGATGATAAAAAATCGACTGATTCCGAAGATATTGCCGGTGCGAAGAACTATGTCGCAGCCGCACTTGACGCAGTGCTTGCCGGATCGCCAGTAGTGGTAGCCTCCACTACTCCCTACGGCTGCTCGGTGAAGTACTAAAACTGTATTTTTCTATATTCTCCTTCCCCCACGCAAGTGGAGGAAGGATTCCTCAATTCTTCCAATCTAATTTCAAACTCAGCGCGGGCTTTGCCGCTGGCGCATAGAGCGGCCTTCCGGCGTAGTGATGCACACGCAGGGGCTTGGTGGGCGCATAGATCTGTTTTTCGGCTTCCATCACGATCACGCCGCCGAAATACCGATAAAAAAACCGCCCGATCCGATCCAGATATTTGGCCGAACGCAGAAGAAACTGCCAGCGCGTCGGCATGAAAAACAACGCCGAGCGCGTTTGCAGCGGAGTGAGCGAATTATCGAACAGCAGATCGCGTAGCTGCTGAAACGTATAGGGTCTGCCATTGGCAAACGGGCTTATCGCCGATCGTGCCCAGATGCCGCGACGATTGGGCACGACCACCAGCACCCGTCCGGTGGGCGTTAGCACGCGCCAGATTTCCTGCATCATGCGCCGCACCTGCTCGCTGTTTTCGAGCGCATGGATAACCAGCACCCGATTGATACTGTTATCGGCCAGCGGCAACTCTCCCTCATCTGCAAGAAACGTCAGATTCGGGCGATCGTTCGGCCAGTGGATCACGCCTTGTGGTGCGGGCATACAGGAAATCACGCGCTCAGCATGTTCCATCCCGTGCAGCAGATACGGGTGGGTAAATCCGATACCGAGCACGACATCGCCTTTGGCAACCGGCCAGATGGTGCGAATCGACTGACGGATGGAATGGCACGCAATTTCACCCAGTGCGGTGGCGTAGAATTCCTTGAGGTCAATGACATCCGGCCAGAACATACCGTCTTATACGGGATCAAAATGCATGAAGCAATACAATCGCTTGCCTGTGGGTGCGGTGGGGTTAACCAATTGTAAACCATTCTGTGCCAAAATGGCGGGATACCAATTAGGTTCGGATCGTCAGGTATGTCGGTCTTCACACAGGATCAGCGACCCATGTAAGGAATCGCACCCTGAGATACGAGCACAGGTATGTCAATCAGTTCCATCTCGGGCGGAATCATTTCGCCACTTCCGACGTTAGCCGGTCTTTCACAAGCCACCAATCGCATTCAGGATTCCACGGTTCGCCTTGCGACCAATAGCCGTTTTGCGCGCGCAAGCGATGATGTGGCAGGGCAGGCTATTGCCACGAAATTCAGTTACGCGCTGTCCGCGCAGCGTATGGCGCTACAGAATGCATCGCAGGCCACCAGCATGTTGCAGGTTGCGTTTGGTGGATTACAGAATATCAGTGATATTCTCTCCTCGATGAAGTCACTGGCCACACAGGCGAATTCAGGCTCGCTCAGCACCGCCGAGCGTTTGAATCTGGACACGCAGTACCAGCAGTTGCGCCAGCAGATTGACGGTATAGCCGCAAACACCAACTTTAATGGCGTGAAGCTGCTTGATGGCAGCGTCAATGAAGAAAACCGTTTGAACGGAAACACACAAAACGCAACGCGTGCCACCGCGTCGCTCAACTTCACGGCGAATCCAATGGTAGGACAAACCGTCGTATTAAACGGCGTATCGCTCGTTGCAGGCACCGATTTTGTCATCGGTGGTTCCACCAATATCACGGTTGGAAACCTTGCGGCGGCGCTCATGAGCTCGACAAACAACAACCTGAACATGAACACCTATCAGGCGGTGGGTGCGAATCTCAATATCACTGCACGCGCGGGAGGCGCGCTGGGCAATCAGTTCGTGATCAATCAGGCGGGATCGACGACCTCCTTTACCACCGTAGGCGGGCCGACGGTGACCGCCAACATCTTTACGACGCAAGGCGGTGCGAATAACGGATTATACTTCACCGGCGTAAACGTGTCCGGCACCATTGGCGATACGTTGGTTAATACGCAGTCGCAGATTTCAGCTACCCAATCCTTGACCTTTACGAGCAATCCCACGGCGGGCAACCAGATCAGCATTGATAATGGTAACGGTGGGTTAGTTGCCTTTACCTTCGTCGCCGCACCGGTGGCGGCCACCGATATCGCCATCGGCGCCAATACGCGCGAGAGCATTGCAAATGCGGCTGCGGTGATCAATCGTTACAGCGCCAATAACGACTTCGGCGTGCGCCAGATTGAGGCCACCCGTGGTGGTGCGAACGTACTGAACCTGACCTATCGTGCGGCGGGTAACCCGAATCTTATTACTGCGGGCACGTTCGATCTCGCAGAAACCGTGCCTGGAACTTTGTCGGGTGCGCTCATGAATAACGGCGTCAATACCGGCGTCAACGCCGATGGGGTGACCAATCCCGCCTTTGTCGGGCGCATCAGCGGTTTCAGCGCCACCTATAACTCGCTGGACAATGTCACGGCGCAAGTCACGGTGGGAAGCGAAACCTATTCCGCGACGATCACGGATACCACACCGGCAGCGAATAACACGGTTCGCTTCCGTTCTGCAAACGGTGGCTTCTTCGATGTGCAGTTTGCATCGGCAGGCGGGCAGGCGGTGGCAAACCAGACCGATGCCAATACCTTCGCCGCGCGACTAAATGCGGCGTTCTCCGGCTTGAATTTTTATCAGTCGCGTCCGGTGTTGAATTATACCGCGGCGGGGCAACTTACCGGTTCCTCGCTTGAGCTTACGACGGATAGTTTCAGCAATACCACAGTGAATGATATACAGGTAACGGCATCACCTGGTGCGGGGCTCGATGCAACGGTGGATGTGACGATCAACGGCGAAACCTTCCGCAATCAGGCAGGGCTTGGTTCTAACATCGGGGATTTCGAGACGATTCGTCTGTTCAGCTTGAACGATGCCAATCGTTTCATCACCTTCCGTAATGGAAACTCCACGATAGACCTGTCGAACACTACCAACGCGGCGACGTTTGAGACGAATCTCAAAAATGCGATTGGCTTTGGCACGGGTGGTGGATCTCTGCAAGTGCAGATCGGAGAAAACCCAACAGACCGGATTGGGGTGCGTATTCCAAGTGTGTCGTCCGCGTCGTTGTTTGGTGGCGTATCCTACGACATCAGCACGCAACCCAACGCGGCAAGCGCCTCCACGGCGATCGACACGGCGATTGCTACCGTGAGCAGCGTATCTGCCGATGTAGGTGCGTATCAGTCGCGTTTTGATTATACCGCAAACAACCTCACCAACTCGATCACCTATACGGATGAAGCGCGCGCGGCGATTGCCGACACCGACATCCCAACCGAGGCGACCAACCTGGCGCTGGCGCAATTACAGGCCAATTCGGCGATTGCGGTGCTGGCGCAGATCAACAGCCTGTCCTCGGGTATGCTTGATCTGTTGCGCCTTAATCGCTCGTAATTCAAAGCTTTATAGTGCTTCCAATTAACAATTTTCCACTTCATAGGAATTGTTAATTGGATAAAAGCACTATAAATCATATGATTATAGTCATTTTATCCAAGCAAAAAATGTTTCATTTTTTCTTGGAATGACTATGTGATGGCTGAAGCAGGCTCTCCCTTACCGGAGAGCCTGTAATGAAATGTTAACACTACTTTGATACCATCAGGGTGCGAGGTAAGTGTATGAAATCTGTGGGTGGGTTTAGACCCCCTTCATCGGCGTGGGGAAAAGATTATGCTAGTGCGGTGCCCCCTGTGTCTCCGGTACAACCTGCTTCGCTATCAGGTGATCGGCCACTTTCTCAATTTTCATTTGATGAAGTAACCCAAAAAGAACTCGTTGGAGTGCGTGGAGCACTGGGTAGACAGTTTGAGCAAATGGATGCTCAGAATGAGCGTAACGATATGCAACTCATCACTCTTGCAGCGCGCGTTGTAAATGCAAAAGGTGATTTGGGACAGGATAAGCAATTACTCGAGGATCTGACGGCAGATTACAAACACGGTGCAGAGGCACTGAACCGAAAAATAGAAGCGCCCATGCTGGACGGCAAACCCGACGAGGTGCGAGTGTTACTGCAACCGTATGTAGGAAAAACGCTGCAAGAAGTGGTAACAGGGGTGGGTGGCGATGTAGCGGCAGAACTTCAGTCCGCTAGAAGTGAGATTGATAGAGAAAGAGCACTCATCGCAAGGTCGCTTCAGTCAAGCCGTACCCGTTTTTAGTTCCCCTTACACTCTGCGCTCAACCATCAGCTTCTTGATTTCAGCAATCGCTTTCGCAGGGTTTAATCCTTTGGGGCAGGTTTTCGCGCAGTTCATGATTGTGTGGCAGCGATACAGGCGGAATGGATCTTCGAGATCATCGAGGCGTTCGCCAGTGAATTCATCGCGGCTATCAATGATCCAGCGGTAGGCTTGCAAAAGGATAGCAGGGCCAAGATAGCGATCCGAATTCCACCAATAGCTGGGGCAGGAGGTGGAGCAGCACGCGCACAGGATACATTCATACAGCCCATCGAGTTTCGCGCGATCCTCCGGCGATTGCAGCCGTTCCTTGCCTGACGGTGCCGAGGATTGTGTCTGCAGCCACGGTTTGATGGACTCATACTGCGCGTAGAAGTGACTGAGATCCGGCACCAGATCCTTGATCACGGGCATGTGGGGCAGGGGGTAGATTTTGATCTCGCCTTCGATATCGGCAATCGCTTTGGTGCAGGCAAGCGTGTTGAGTCCGTCAATGTTCATCGCGCAGGAGCCGCAGATGCCTTCGCGGCAGGAGCGGCGGAAGGTCAGCGTGCTGTCGGTCTCATCCTTGATCTTAAACAGCGCGTCGAGCACCATCGGGCCGCATTGTTCGAGATCAATCTCGTAGCGGTCGATGCGCGGGTTTTTGGGCTTGCCGCTTTCATCGAGATCGGCGGGATCCCAGCGATAAATAGCAAACACCTTAGGCTGCTTCGCGCCCTCGGCTTTCACATGCTTGCCGTTTGGATTCACTTTTGCGTGCTGTGGTAAACTGAATTCGGCCATGGTTGTTTCTCACTCAGAAGTTTTGATAATTGACTCAACATTCTTTTTTAGTTCAGGCAGCTTATTTTTTATAATCCCCCAAACGATCTTATCGTCGATTCCAAGGTAGTTATGAATTAGGATGTTTCGGTTATCGATAATTTACTGGCGGCTTCTCCGATGGTTGCAAGTTTATAAATCACGGCATCATAAATGGTAGTAGGATCAGACTTGGAATTTTGGTGCCGATCAATTGCCTCAATCGCATCGAGAATGCTTTGCAGATAAATCCTATCATCTTTTGCGGTGGTCATAGCGGCTTTGCTTCACTCAGTATTTTTTCCCGTAAATAGGGATGAATGCCGCCGTCCGATACCAGATCAACCTGAACGCCGAGTAAGTCTTCCACCTCTCCCTTAAACCCGGCAAAGTTCCAGCCAATATTTTCAGTTTCAGTTATCGTCACCAGCAAATCAATATCGCTGCTATCCTTCGCCTCGCCGCGTGCAACCGAGCCGAATACGCGCACATTGCTGATGCCGTTTTTCTCGGCAAGTGCAAGAATGTTAGGTTTAAACTGGCGGAGTTGTTCGAGGTTCATGAACCTACTTTCTGAAGAATTAATACACCCTTGCCTTCGGCGGCACGGGCTGCACTTCGTTGCTAAGTGTGTAAAGATGCACGGGGCGGTAATCGATGATGGTTTTACCCTTCTCATTGAGTCCGCACAGCGTGTGTTTCATCCAGTTTGCATCGTCGCGGTCGGGGAAATCCTCGCGTGCGTGAGCGCCGCGGCTTTCTTTGCGATTGAGCGCGGAGTCCACCGTGATGACCGCCTGCGACAGCAGATTGTCCAGTTCGAGCGCTTCCACTAAATCCGAATTCCAGATCAGGCTGCGATCGGTGAGTTTTAGATCATCGAAGCTCTGCCAGATTTCGTGCATTTTCTTCGAGCCTTCCGTAAGGCTTTTATCATCCCTGAACACAGCCGCATGTTTTTGCATGGTTTTCTGCATGTTCTTACGGATCTCGGCCGTGCCCAGACTCGCATTGGCGTTGCGGATCTTATCGAAACGCGCGACGATCTGATCGTTCATGGCGGTGGGCACGGGCTTGTGGCTAGCCCCGGGCTGCACCGTATCTTTCGCGCGATGTGCGGCGGCGCGGCCAAACACCACGAGGTCGAGCAGCGAGTTGGAACCAAGGCGATTCGCGCCATGTACCGATACGCAGGCAGCCTCACCAATGGCCATAAGCCCCGGAACCACTGTGTCGGGGTTACCGTTTTTGAGTGTGACAACTTCACCGTGGTAATTGGTGGGGATACCACCCATATTGTAATGCACGGTGGGCAACACTGGGATGGGTTGCTTGGTCACATCCACCCCGGCAAAAATTTTGGCGGTTTCCGAAATACCAGGTAATCGAGCATGGAGAACATCCGCCGGCAGGTGATCCAGATGCAGGAAAATATGATCCTTGTCCTTACCTACGCCGCGACCTTCGCGGATTTCAATCGTCATCGCGCGGCTCACCACATCGCGTGACGCGAGGTCTTTGGCAGACGGCGCGTAGCGCTCCATGAAGCGCTCGCCCTCAGAGTTCACGAGATACCCACCTTCGCCGCGTGCGCCTTCTGTGATCAGGCACCCTGCACCATACACGCCGGTGGGATGGAATTGAACGAACTCCATGTCCTGCAACGGAATGCCTGCGCGCACGGCCATGCCGCCGCCATCGCCAGTGCAGGTATGGGCAGATGTAGCTGAGAAATAGGCGCGGCCATAGCCGCCGGTAGCAAGAACCGTTTGTTGGGCATGAAAGCGATGCAATGTGCCGTCGTCCAGATTCCAAGCCATCACGCCAAGGCATTGGCCTTCTTCATCCATCATCAAATCAACGGCAAAGTATTCGATAAAGAATTGTGCCTTGTTTCGCAGCGATTGCTGATACAGCGTATGCAAGATGGCGTGTCCGGTACGATCAGCCGCCGCGCAGGTGCGCTGCGCCTGACCTTTACCAAAATACGTGGTCATACCGCCGAACGCGCGCTGATAGATTTTTCCCTCCGGTGTGCGTGAGAAAGGAACACCATAATGCTCAAGCTCGATGATCGCTTCCATCGCGTTTTTACACATATACTCGATGGCGTCCTGATCGCCGAGCCAGTCCGATCCCTTGATCGTGTCATACATGTGCCAGCGCCAGTCATCCTCGCCCATATTACCGAGCGCGGCTGAGATGCCGCCCTGTGCAGCGACTGTATGGCTGCGGGTAGGGAATACTTTGGAGATACAGGCGGTCGATAATCCTTCTGCCGCCATGCCAAACGTTGCGCGCAGTCCGGCGCCACCGGCTCCCACAACCACAACGTCATAGTAGTGATCGGTGATTTTGTAACTGGCTGTCATACTCTCACTTTTATTATTTTAGAACGATTATAATATACTTAGAATAAATGTATTTTCAACACCGCAAGGATGCTGATTACCATCAAAAGAAACATGCCCAGTTTATTGAGTATCAGCAAGGTGATGCGGCGTCCATGGTGGTGGATGTAATCTTCAATGACGACCTGCACGCCAAGCTGCGCGTGGGTAAATAGAGCGATAAACAACACTACCAGCGTGATGGCGACGAAGGGGGAGGCAATCCACTGTTTCAGCGCATCGGGATTTCCACCGATAGCAACCCACATCATCGAATACACAAACCAGAGCGCAAGCGGGATGAGGGCTAAGGCGCTCATGCGCTGGAGAAACCAGTGTGCGGTTCCGTCTTTTGCGGAACCCAAACCACGAACATTTGAAAGCGGTGAGCGAAGGCGATGCTGTTCCATTTATAGCGCTCCTGTGCGGTAATAGAGGCATCCCCAGGTCACCACCGTGAAAATGACGGCAAACATAATCACGCTGACGCCGGTTTTGGTGACGGTTTCAAGAGCGAATCCGCGTCCGGTATCCCAGAACAGGTGGCGCACACCATTGCCGAGATGGTAGTAAAACGCAAATGTCCAGCCGATCAACATGAGTTGACCCAGTACTGTTTTGAAGAAATCGGTGATGCACACATACCATTCGGGATGGTAGGCGAGTGACCAGATCCATGCGACAAGGACAGGTGTAGAAAAAGCCATTGCACAGCCGGTGATGCGATGAAAAATCGACATCGCCATATGCAGTTTGAAACGATAAATGCCCAGATGCGGGGATAGCGGGCGGGGATGGTAGACGGATTTTGTTTCCATACGTGTTTTAACTATGGGGTCGAGTGATGTTCGATGCACAAATGTGTGAACTTTATACACAGAGAACAAGCAGAAATAAATGGGTTTTTTAGGATTTAGAATGACTGTATCATATTGATAACAAATGCGGGTGCGGAGCAATGTGGTTTTCAAACCTGTATGCTTAGCGCAGTCTTCAATACATGCGCAGGATTGGGTATCTGTGCTTCCATGCGTGTCATGCAGTCAGAGGCAAACACCATCGCGATCTGGGCACATTGCTTGACGGTTCTATCACTTAGCAATCCACAGATAAACCCGGCATAGGCATTGTCGCCGGCACCGACATTGCTGACGAACGGATTGGCCATGGGCATAGCCGGTATAGCATAGATGGCCTCCTTTGTGATAGCAATGGCGCCTGCTTTTGCAGTGGTAATAAGTGCGCAGCGCGAGAATGCGGCGCAAACCTGAGTATTCATGGCCAGCATTGACTGAAGCCGCTTGATGTTATCATCGCGCGCCTGTCCATTGAACAAATACCCGAGCTCCTCTTCGTTACCCAAAACAACATGTGCAACGCTTGCAATATCGAGGCATTCTTGAAAGTTTTCCTGCGTGATACGGGCGCGAGTGGGGAGGGAAAACAAGATCGGTGTTTTCTGATGGTGTGCTTTGCGTCGTAACGCCGAAAACGCGCCGGTGTAATTGGACAGGCCATTGCCATTGAGGTATATGTAATCGGATGGCTCATCGGTGATCGTTTGCGCCGTGATAAAATCACGCACATTGCCTCGGTACGTAGCGATTTTACGATCTGTCTTCTGTTGGGTGAAATGAAATACCAGCGAACGGGGCGTGTCGATCTGTGCCCGCAGTGAATCTGGAAAATCGGGCTTCAGCGTGTACCGATCACGGGTACACATCGCCTCCAGAAATGTACCGAATACATCGAGTCCAATCGCGGCATAGTGGCGAATCGGATGCGCACCCTCATCAAACGCATGGGTTACGGCATGTAACGTATTGTACGTCGAACCACCCGCAAAGAATTGTGGATTAGGGATCTGCATGAAAATCGCATCAAACGCCTCTTTACTGATATTCACCTTATCCATGCCGCTTACCCAGGTTCTTTCTGCGATGGTACGGTAGAGTTCGGCATGTGCGCCATCGCCATCAAGCATACAATCAACCAGCAGCGGGTCGGCGGTTTCAATAATGGCCATGCACACTTATGCTTTGCTTTTGAATGGCTTCAAACATCTGCAACAGCCGGTTTGCGGCATCGTAGTGGAGTTTTTCGATCATTTTTCCACCGGCGGTTGCAACGGCTTTATTCGCGTTCATGGCGGTGGCGTAGATGGCGACGATCTGCTGCGCTTCCTCGATTTCCTCTGGCGAGGGTGAAAAAATCTGATTGGCAGTGGCGACCTGATCGGGGTGGATCAAGGTTTTGCCATCAAATCCGAGTAGGCGTCCCTGACGGCATTCCTGCAACAATCCTTTATCATCCGCAATCGCCGTGAAGGTTCCATCAAAGACGAGTTTTCCATAGGCGCGCGCGGTGAGTACCATCTGCGAAAGCGCATGGAGCAATCCAATCCGATCGGGTGATTTACGGATACCCAGTTCCGCGGAAAGATCGTTTGTGCCCGCCACCAGCGCGGCCGTCTTGGGATGCGCCGCGACCTCGTGTGCATAGAGCACACCTTTTGCGGTTTCGATATTGCACCAGATGGGTTTATCGGTTTTTGCTGTGAGCGTCTCGATCTGCGCGATGGTTTCAACCTTTGGCAATAAAACCGCATCGGCCCTTGTTGTTGCGATTGTTTCGATGTCTTCCATTCCCCATAGTGACGTGAGGGGATTGATACGCACGACGATCTCGCGGTGGCCATAATCATAGGCTTCAAGGGCTCTTACCACCTGATCACGCGCAAGCGTTTTGTGATCGGGAGATACGGCATCTTCCAGATCAAGAATGACCACGTCGCATGGAATCGTTTGTGCCTTCTCAAGCGCCCGCGCGTTGGAGCCAGGCATGAATAGAAGCGATCGGCGTGGGCGGATGGATTGCATGTGATAACTCAAACCCTGTCATGCTGAACTTGTTTCAGCATCCATCTTAAAACAATTTCAACGCCAATTATAGGGCGCAATGGATCCTGAAACAAGTTCAGGATGACAAAATGCTTTCATACCGTCATCGCGAGGCGCGCAGCGCCGCGGCGATCCAATTCTTCTACAGGTGCTGGATTGCTTCGCGTTCGCTCGCAATGACAGTTAAGCCGCCTTCGCTTTTTTGAGGTATTTCTGCGCAAGCACTTCGGCGATCTGCACGGCATTGAGCGCGGCGCCTTTGCGTAGATTATCCGACACGCACCAGAAATTGAGGCCATTCTTTACCGTCGGATCGAGCCGTACACGCGAAATAAACACGCCGTCTTCGCCTGTGGCTTCCACCGGTGTCTGATACCCGCCGGCTTCACGGCGGTCATAAAGCGTCACGCCTTCGGAATCGTTCCAGATTTCATGGATTTCTTCCAGCGTGAAGGGTTTTTCACACTCGATATTGATGGACTCCGAATGGCTCACAAACACGGGCACACGCACGCACGTCGCGGATACGGCAATCTTCGGATCAAGAATTTTCTTGGTTTCGTTGACCATTTTCCATTCTTCTTTGGTTGAGCCGTCTTCCATGAACACATCGATATGCGGGATGACGTTAAAGGCAATGCGCTTGCTGAACTTCTTTGGCTCGCGCTGTTCGTGCATGAACAAATCTTTGGTCTGATAAAACAACTCATCCATGGCGTCCTTGCCTGCACCGGACACTGACTGATAGGTGGATACCACCACGCGCTTGATGCCAAATGCATCATGTAACGGTTTGAGTGCTACCACCATCTGAATCGTTGAGCAGTTCGGGTTGGCAATGATGTTTTTCTTCGCGTAGTCCGCAATCGCCTCAGGGTTCACTTCCGGCACCACCAGCGGAATGTCTTTGTCCATGCGGAAAAACGAGGTGTTATCAATTACGACGCATCCGGCAGCCGCCGCCCGCGGCGCATGAATTTTCGATACCGATGCACCGGGCGAGAACAGGGCAATATCCGTACCTTTGAAATCGTATTCCTCGAGATCCTGCACGACAAGAATTTTCTCATCCCCAAAGCTCACTTCTTTGCCCTTGGAGTTTTTGGAGGCAAGCGCCATCACTTCGCGTACCGGAAATTTCCGATCTGCCAGTATTCTCAATATCTCACGGCCCACATTCCCCGTGGCACCCACAACTGCTATTTTGTAACTCATACGTCCTCTTGGTTTACGCCGCTTCTTCTTTTTGAATACCAGCGAGTTCATTCATCTCGGTAAGGATCAGGTCGCCCATGCGGTTCGTGTCCACCAGTTCGGCACCGACTTGCATAATGTCGGCAGTGCGGAAGCCTTTGGCGAGTACGCCTTTGACCGCATTATCCACCAGATTAGCCTCTTCTTCCATACTGAATGAATAGCGCAGCATCATCGAGAAACTGAGGATGGTGGCAATCGGATTGGCGATTTTTTTACCGGCGATATCCGGCGCACTGCCGTGGACAGGTTCATACATGGCGGGAATACGCCCTCCCACTTTCTCTCCCAGTGATGCGGATGGTAACATGCCGAGCGAGCCAGTGAGCTGCGCGCCGATGTCCGACAGGATATCCCCGAAGATATTGCCGGTGACCATCACATCGAACTGCTTCGGATTGCGCACAAGCTGCATCGCAGCATTGTCCACATACATATGTGACAATGCGATGTCTGTATATTCCGAATCGCGAATCTTCTGTACTTCTTCGCGCCACATTTCGGTGGTTTCCAGAACATTGGCTTTGTCCACCGAGCAGACTTTCTTGCCACGTTTGCGCGCAAGCTCAAACGCCACGCGCGCTATGCGATGCACTTCCGGCGACGTATACGTCATGGTGTTGGTGCCTTTACGCGTGCCGTCCTTCAGGGTCTCAACGCCGCGAGGTGTACCGAAATAGAGATCCCCCGTCAGTTCGCGGATGATGACGATATCCAGTCCAGCAATCACGTCGCGCTTGAGCGTGGACGCATCCGCCAGCGCATCGAAGCATAGGGACGGGCGTATATTGGCAAACAGGCCTAGTTCTTTACGAAGTCCAAGCAAGCCACGTTCGGGGCGGTGTTTGAATTCAAGCGTTTCCCATTTCGGGCCGCCGACGGCGCCGAGCAAAATCGCATCGGCTTTCTTCGCGGCTTGAAGTGTCTGATCGGGCAGGGGGGTGCCGTGCTTGTCATACGCCGAGCCGCCGACCAGTTCCGTGGATGTCACGAAGCGCGCGTCTCTGTGCTGGTTAAACCAGGCGATAATTTTTTCGGTTTCACCGACGACTTCGGGGCCGATCCCGTCCCCGGGCAGAAGCAGAATCGTTTTCATGCGTTACCAATCATGATTAGAAGGAGCGTGAAATTACTCGTTTTGCATTAAAAAACAATGCTAAAAACGCCCATTTTTAGGCGCTAGCTGGGTATCAAATCCGCAAAACTGGGGCCGATTCTTGCATCGAGAATCTCCACTTTTTCCCACACCTTACCAGTAATATACGGTTCGGACTTCAGCCAGCTATCCACTTC
>CAZFOM010000029.1:8997-17058 GCA_964520155.1 uncultured Rickettsiales bacterium | reverse complement strand
ATCCCGCTACGATCAGGTTGATGATGAGCGCACCGGCAAACACGAGTGCGAGTTTCAGATCGTTATACCATAGTCCCACGGCAGAAGCAGCCACAGCCGCAAGGCACAGTCCGTTCATCATGCCGGTCAGCACTTCTTTTCGTATGACACTCATGGCATTGTTTTTCTGTAACTCGCGCGTCGTAATCGCGCGCACTGCAACGGTGAGCGCCTGCGTGCCGGCATTACCGCCGATGGATGCAACAATCGGCATCAGCACGGCGAGTGTGACGAGTTTTTCAATCGCGCCCTCAAAGGCGCCGATCACGCGTGAGGCCATGAACGCGGTAAAGATATTCACAAAAAGCCAGGGCAAGCGGCGGCGCGCGGTTTCAAATACACCGGCGTGGAAATCTTGCTGTTTAAGTCCACCCAGGCGCATCAGATCTTCTTCGCTCTCCTCGCCGATGACATGCACCACGTCATCCACCGTGATCGAGCCGACGAGCTTTCCCTGTTCATCGAGCACGGGTGCCTCGACCAGTGCGTATTTACGAAATGCATTGGCCACTTCTTCTTGATCGGTGGTGACGGAGAAGGGTTTGATTTCCGTATTCATGATGGCGCGGATGCTGACTTCGCGCTGGTGCTGCATGACGCGCGACAGCATCAGGGTCGCAACTAGATGCCCCTGCTCGTTCACTACGAACAACGCATAGAAATCAGCGGGTAGCTGCTCTGGCGTGGCACGCAGGAAATCAATCGTCTGCCCGACATTCCATCCTTCAGGGATGGTCACCATATCGGTGCGCATCAGGCGTCCGGCGGAGGAGTCCGGATAAGAAAGCGCCTCCTGCACTTCTTCACGCGTTTCCTGGTCGGGAATCGCTTCGATGATTTCTTGTTGTTCCTCGGCACTGAGATCCGAAATCACCTCCACCACGTCATCGGTTTCGAGTTCAGAGATCATCTCGGCCGATTTTTCCGTGCCCAACTGCGCAATAATCTCATCGCGCAGTTCCGGATCGAGATGGGTCAATACTTCCGCATCAAATTCGGTACGAATGACGGCAATCAGCGTCGTGCGCTGTTCGGGTGTCAGCAGCGTAATCAACTCGGCGAGATCCGCCGGATGCAGCGCAATCAACAGATCATGGATGCGCGGGCCACCCGTTTCATCCCCGAGCGAGCGCACAATCTCTCCCACCAGCACCGGCGAGAGGCCATACTCCTCATCGAGCGCTTCGGGCGTATTGCCGAGATCCTCTTCGTGATACGATGGTTGATTCATGGGGTGCGGTGCCGGATAATGAATTTCTACCGCCACCTAAGTGCGAATTACGAAAGATTGCAACTAAGGAATGCACGATTACTCGTCGTAGACCGATTTTCGATGACCGATAGAAACGATGGATACCAGTTGTTTATCCGTATCCAGTGCATACAGAACCCGATAATCCCCAACCCGTAAACACCGCAAATGATGGAGGCTGTAGCGCAGTGGCTTACCAAAGCGGATCGGGTCGGTAGCGAGCTTGGTTTCGATCGCAGTGCGAATACGTTTTTGAATCGAGTGAGACAGGCTAGGAATGTCCGCTTTCACGACTTGATCTGCGTAGCGCAATACCCACATGCGGGACTATTTCCACACCTGATCGTGCGAAACCCAGCTTTTTGTTTGGCGCATACGCGCATCTCCCCGCTTGGATAACATCGCATCCTCATGCAACTCCAATGCTTCACGAATCAGATCCGCAGCCGTGGCAGACACGGAGCGATCCATCTGCGACGCCATTCGTGAGAGGAGTCTGCTGGTTTCCAGATCGAGCATCACCTGAATTCGCGGGTTATCTGTGGGCATAGGGTTATCTTTTATTTTGCCTACAGTGTACCATAAGTTACACACTTTCGCAAATGCCAGAATTGGCTGGAAGTTGGTATACGTCCACTCAGGTCACTAATAATAAAGCCAGTCACAAGCTCTGGATGCTATGCCGCAAGCGAAAGCACTGATTTTCAAGAACCGGAGCGCAAAATGTACATTTGGTACATGGGTATTTACCTATGTTTGAAATCGCCACAGGACAAGTATGCGGACATATCCACTGAAGCCTGAAATAGCTTTGAACAGTGCGGCTCTTGTCCGCCTTCGTTCATAAGAACTTCGGCGCGACATCCGCTTCCCTAACGCTTCAGCGCGACTCGTCGCGCCGTAGCGTAAGCGAAGGCGGATGGTGCGGTCAAGAAGACTCGAACTTCCACGCCTCGCGGCGCTACCACCTCAAGGTAGTGCGTCTACCAATTCCGCCATGACCGCACGCAGGTAGAGAGGGATGAGGGTGTAGCAAAAGGCATTCCTTGTTGCAATGAGAGATTACGGGAAGATCGGGTAAAAAAACGATAGGTATTTCAGTCGATTGTGCGGGATCTCACAAGGCGCGGGCAGTGGCAGGCTCTGCCTGAAGGCGATCCACATAGGGTGCGGGTTTCGGCGCTTGGGTAGCGAAGGTCTTGGGTTCGGTTGCTTTAGGTGTAGGGGGGGATGACATGGTATGCGGATGTTCTGGTGGCGCATTCTCATTTGAATCCGTATCCGACAGTTTCCACGAAATCGCTGCGGGAACCAGCGAGATACCGCAGGTGAGCAGATGCGGCAATGTGGCAAGGAGTCCTCCTGCCCCCATCATGGCATTATGCACGGTTCCGCCAATCGTACCCAGTGTGCTGGAAATGGTTCCATACATATTGGATGCCGTGACAGCCTCGATCAACCCTGCATCCACCGCAGCTTCACCCAGATAAATAAGTCCCATACTGACACCCGTCAGCACGGTTGGAAGCGCCAGAAGGAAACTGGTCGCAAGCGCCGCCGTTTTGATGACATTGCCCCATTTGATTTTGGTTTCCCCGTTTTCGCGTTTCTCCACATAATTTCCAAGCAACACACCACCGATTCCGATAAAGCCCGTTGCAAGCGCATTGGCCAAACCATTGGTTGCCAATGTTTCGCCCACCAACGGAATCGCACCAATCACACTATTGACCGCTCCGGCAAGACCGGCGCCTTTTTCAAATGGATGCAAGACCTGTAGCGCATTCTCAGCTGCTTCTACCGATCCAACTCCGACCAGCGGCAGCACATGCGGCGCCAGAATAAATCCGGCACTCACTAGTGCTCCTGTCAGCACCAGTTTCGTCCACGGACTCACGCGATGATGCGCGTGCGGATCATGCATGGCAGATGGAGATGGGATGGGTGCGGCTGACAGTGTCTCGTTCATGGGCGCGATAGTGCTTTCTGCATTTCCTGTTTTACCGCGCCCACCATTTTTGCAGCTTTTTCCTTGCGCCTTTCGGAATTTCTCTCAGCGGCCATGATGCTGGTTTGCGTGGCTTTTCCATCCGCTCCAACCAGCGTCAGCATGACGGTATGCGATTTATCATTATTGCCGATGCGCGTTGCACCAATGGCATAATGCATCTCCACGGAAGCCTGATCGTTTTTAGCAAACAGAATATGTAACATGCGTTTTTTCTGCAGCGCTTCGATCTCGTTTGCTCCGGCATTTTTTGAAAGCGCCGTCACTTTCTCATTTGCCTTAAAGGGGAATACACCCTTGCTTTCATAACGTTGCTGATAACTGTCTGCGGTTTTGATGTCCTCTTCGGGCTTGATGGTAACCACGACAATCGGTACTTCCACCCCAGCGTCGCGCATCTGTTTTTGCACTTCAGCAATCGTGGGCGTGATGCTCGTGTTACACAACGGGCACCCTTGATACCCATAGATAATCAGATAGGGCTTACCTTGTAATATCTTGGACGCACCAAATGGTTTGCCGAGCTGATCCTTGAGTGCGTATTTCGGATCACTGAGCACGGGTGTAATCGGTGTACCGGCGCGTTGTGCTTCGAGCGAAGATGCGAATCCTAATGCAGCGGCAGCGGTTGGAATAAATTGTCGGCGCGAGAATTCCTGTGACATACACCCCTCAAAAATACGCAATTAATCTAGCAAAAGCATGGCTTCTGCAGTATGAAGATTTGATGACAACTGCTCAAAAAATCGTGAAAAATCAGTCGCCCCACTCTGATGTATTGGAGTGGAAACATACCGATACGCTGATTGCCTATCCTGACGCACTTTCATTTATGGAAGATCGGGTGGCAGCGATTCGTGCGAGCGAAGCGCCAGAATGCATCTGGTTGCTCGAGCATCCCCCGCTTTATACGGCGGGTACGAGCGCCAAAGCAACCGACCTGCTCTCACAGCGTTTTCCGGTCTATGATGCGGGGCGCGGCGGGGAATATACCTACCACGGGCCTGGGCAGCGCGTCGGCTATATCATGCTCGATCTCAAAAAACGCTACGCTCCGAACACACCGGATATTCGTGATTTTGTGAAAACCCTCGAGCAATGGGTGATGGATTCGCTCTCCGAGTTTGGAGTAACGGCGTTCACGCGTGAGGGACGTATTGGCGTGTGGGTGAACACACCCTCAGGCGGCGAAGCGAAAATCGCGGCGCAAGGCATCCGCATTCGGCATGGTGTGAGCTATCACGGCATCGCGGTCAACGTGCATCCTGATCTCACCCATTTTGCAGGAATAGTGCCCTGCGGCATCCGCGAGTTCGGCGTCACCTCGCTGCATGCGTTGGGAAAGATCGTGTCACTTGCGGAGTTGGATACTGCTTTGATGAAACATTGCCCGTTTTAACCTGTCATCCTGAACTCGTTTCGGGATCCACTGGATTGCCACGCTCACCTTCGTTCGCTCGCAATGACGTCATCGCGAGGAGTGCGTGAGCACGACGTGGCGATCCAGGCTAAGCCTGAAAGCCGACACCCGACACCTAACCCCTACACCGTCGGCAATTGCTTGAATCCTTTATCTACGATTCCGAGGGCAGATTCGGTTTCGACCTTCTCCACACGCGCGGCGAGTGGGCCTTGTTTGCATTGATCAACGAGCGCCTGCACTGCGGATTCATCGCCTACGAACAATGCTTCAACCGATCCATCTATGCGGTTACGCACCCAGCCGTTTAGGCCTAGTGTACGGGCATGGGAAGCCGTCCATGAGCGATAGCCAACGCCTTGCACGCGGCCAGTGATTCGCACTCGGATGGCAATTTCCGTCACGATTATTTTGATATCTTGGTGAGTGCTTCCCAGAAGTCTATAAGCAGTATTGGACTTCCTGTCTCATAGGGTTTTTTGGTGTCGGGATTAGTGATCTTGATCATGCCGCCTTTGAGATCGCGTACCACTGGTTTACTCCCCTCCTCCACCGCAAATACCTGTTGGCGGGCAGCAATCGGGCGGTTATCCACGCCGCTATCAGTCAGCAGCATCACATAACGCGCGCCGGTTTGATACTGCAAATCCAAGCCGCCGGTGATGAGATATTCTTTGAGCAGCGGTTCTTCTTTCGCGCCCCCAATGGTGCGTAGTGTGAACGCGTTATTCTCAAACCCGCCTTTGATCGCTTGATTTACCTGAAACGAAGAAACCGTCCATAATCTTCCTTGCGCGTCTTTTTCAACCGTATTAGCGGTGTTCGTTGCCAGCACTACATGGGCCGCATCACGCACGGCCTTCTCAATTTTATAGGGCGTATACTGATACGGTTGTACCAGTTCGGATTGCGGCGCGGCATCCGGTTGTTTGAGCGTTGGCGTTTGCGCTTTTTCTGCGGCCGTCACTGTCGCGCTCGAGGGAATATCGGGCACCACGATTGGTGACACCAGTGGAGGCAGCGTTTGTGCATGAAGCGCACTTGCAATTAACATCATGGGTAGAGAAGTAAGAACGATCCGTTTCATAACATCCTCCAAAAGTTATAAATTATCTGAAAGCGTGTTTGCAGCCAGCCATAGTAAGGAATATGAACAGGCTTTAAGCAGCTTTATCAAACTCGATCAGCACTTGCTCGGCCTGCACGCTTTCTTTCGGAGTCACGTGAATCTTTTTAATCTTCACATCGTGATCCGCATGTATGACGTTTTCCATTTTCATCGCTTCGATGACAACAAGTTCACCGCCTGCTTTGATCATATCGCCTTCTTTCACGCGCACATGCTGCACCATACCGGCAATCGGCGCGACCAGTTGGTCTTTGCGTATGTGGAGCGTTTCTTTGGGCAGGTATTGTGCAAGTTCGGCAACGCGCGGGGTGCGTACATACGCATTCACATCCGATCCGGCGTAGCTGAGTTGGAAGCCTTCGTTTTGGTAGAGCAGCTTCACACTCACATGGCGGCCATTGACGGTTGCCTGAAACAGCCTGCGTCCAAGTTTCCATGAACTGCGAACAACGATGAGTCCTTGATCGTAGCTGATGTCGTAGCCGTATTCTTTGGCGCGCGCGAAAATCGGGAAGCTCTGATCACCAATGGTGACCACCCAACGCGCACCGATGGCGCGCTCGCGACCTGGAATCTGGCCGGAGATCTTTGCCGCACGCTCTGCGTCGCGCAGGAAGATGAACACGGCAGCCGCGAGAAACACTTTGGTGGTTTCGCTGGTGAGTTCCGCACCGGTAAAGCCGCCCGGATATTCCTGCTCGATGAAGTTCGTAGAAATATCCCCGCGCTTGAAACGCTCATGCCCAAGCACCGCTTCCAGGAAACTGATATTGTGCTGTACGCCACGAATTACAAATGCCGATAGCGCCGCCTGCATGGCTTCGATCGCCTTTTCGCGGGTAGCTGCATGGGTGCAAACTTTTGCAATCATCGGATCGTAGAACATGCTGACTTCGCCGCCTTCATACACACCGGTGTCAATCAGCACATTGTGCTCGGTCACGGGTTCCTGATAGCGGGTGATGCGTCCGGTTGAAGGCAAGAAACCACGGCGCGGGTCTTCTGCGTACACACGCGATTCGAACGACCAGCCGTTTAGTTGGATATCTTCCTGTTTGAACGGCAGTTTGTCGCCGGCTGCAATGCGGATCATCTGCTCGACCAGATCAATTTTAGTGACGAGCTCGGTCACGCGGTGTTCGACTTGCAAGCGCGTATTCATCTCAAGGAAGTAGAAATTACCTTCCTGATCCATGATGAATTCGACCGTACCGGCAGAGTAATACCCCACTTCTTTAGCGAGCGCGACGGCTTGCTCGCCCATCTGTTTGCGCTTCGCATCGCTTAGGAACGAGCTTGGCGCTTCTTCAATTACCTTCTGGTGGCGGCGCTGGATCGAGCATTCGCGCTCGCCCAGATACACCGTGTTACCATGCTTATCACCTAACACCTGAATTTCGATGTGACGCGGATTATCAAAGAATTTTTCAATAAACACGCGGCTGTCGGAGAAGCTCGATTCGGCCTCAGATGCAGCGTATTTCAGCCCGTCGGTGAGTTCCTTCTCGTTGCGTGCAATACGCATTCCCTTCCCGCCACCGCCCGCTGCGGCTTTGATCATCACCGGATAGCCGATTTCATCGGCAATTTTCTTGGCTTCTTTGGCCGACGTAATCACATCGAGCGTGCCTGGCACCGTGTTCACTCCGGCTTTACGCGCGATTTTTTTCGATTCGATCTTGTCACCCATCAGCTTGATCGCGTCCGACGACGGGCCAATCAGCGTCACGCCATTGCGACGAAGCTGCGCCGCAAACTCGGAATTCTCGGACAAAAACCCATACCCGGGATGCACGGCCTGCGCGCCGGTCTGGTCAATTGCGCTCATGATGTTGGCGACATTCAGATAGCTCTGCGCCGAAGGACTTGGGCCAATATACACCGCTTCATCCGCCTGCTTCACATGCAGCGCGTTGGTATCGGCTTCGGAATACACCGCAACGGTTTTAATGCCCATGCGCTTGGCGGTTGCCATGATGCGGACGGCAATTTCACCACGGTTGGCTATTAGAATTTTTTCAAACATAGTCGTTCCTAGTGTTTAGAGTCGAGAGTCGAGTAACTAACCACTAGCCACTCGACACTAGCCACGTTCTTACAGCGGCAAATTATCATGTTTCTTCCACGGATTCTGGAGTTGTTTATTCTTCAGAATCGAGAGTGACCGGCAGATGCGCCAGCGGGTATTTTGCGGACGAATCACGTCATCAAGG
>CAZFOM010000029.1:0-8987 GCA_964520155.1 uncultured Rickettsiales bacterium | reverse complement strand
TCATCAAGGTACCCGCGCGAGGCGGCCACGAAGGGCGATGCAAACTTCTCTTTATACTCGTTCACTTTCTCTTCCATGAGTGCCGGATTATCGCGTGCTTCACGGTGGATAATTTCCACTGCGCCTTTCGGCCCCATCACCGCGATTTCCGCCGATGGCCACGCGTAGTTGATGTCGCCGCGCAAATGTTTCGAGCTCATCACGTCATACGCGCCGCCATACGCTTTACGGGTGATGACGGTGATTTTCGGCACCGTCGCTTCGGCATAAGCATAGAGCAGCTTCGCACCGTGTTTGATGACGCCGTTATGCTCCTGCGCCGTGCCAGGCAGGAAGCCCGGCACATCCACCAGTGTCAGGATCGGGATGTTGAACGCATCGCAGAAACGCACAAAACGCGCGGCTTTGCGCGAGGCATCAATATCGAGGCAACCGGCCAGATGCATGGGTTGGTTCGCAACAATCCCCACCGTCGAGCCTTCCATACGCGCAAACCCGATGAGGATATTTTTTGCATAGTCAGGCTGGATTTCAAAGAAATCGCCCTCATCTACAATGCGTTCGATCAATTCCTTGATGTTATAGGCCTTGTTCGGATTATCAGGCACCAGCGTGTTAAGCGACATCTCGACGCGATCGGCCGGATCCACGGTCGGACGCACCGGCGGTTTTTCCTTGTTGTTGAGCGGCAGGAAATTGAACAGGCGGCGGGTTTGCAGCAGCACTTCAATATCGTTATTGAAGGCAAGATCGGCCACGCCAGTCTTGTGCGTATGCGTATCCGCACCACCAAGTTCTTCCTGCGTCACGATTTCGTGTGTCACGGTTTTCACGACATCTGGCCCCGTCACGAACATATACGATGTTCCGCGCGTCATGATGATAAAATCGGTGAGCGCCGGAGAATAAACTGCGCCACCCGCGCAGGGCCCAAGGATCACGGATATCTGCGGTATCACCCCAGATGCAAGCACGTTGCGCTGAAATATCTCAGCAAATCCAGCGAGTGAATCCACGCCTTCCTGAATGCGCGCACCACCCGAATCGAGCAGCCCGATCACAGGCGCACCGACTTTCATGGCCATATCGTTGATCTTGCAGATTTTCTGCGCGTTGGTTTCTGAGAGTGATCCGCCGAGCACGGTAAAATCCTGCGAATAGACAAACACCAATCGGCCATTGATCGTGCCGTGACCGGAGATCACCCCGTCGCCCGGGATATGGTTATCCTGCATGCCGAAATTGGTGCAGCGATGCTCGACAAACATATCGTATTCTTCGAACGAATCGGGATCGAGCAGTACCTCGATGCGCTCGCGCGCCGTAAGTTTGCCTTTTTCGTGCTGCGCGTCGATGCGCTTTTGTCCCCCGCCCTGACGCGCCAGATCGCGCTTCGTCTCAAGTTGCTTGACCACGTTCGTGTGTTGCATGGTGCCCCGTATCTAATCTAGGTGTTATTTTTAAGACCCCTTGCTACCAAAGAAGCCTTTGAAGTCCAAGCAAAAACACTCCTTGACAGCTTTATCCTTGTAAACAAACAAAAAATTGTGCGAGCGCGGTAATATCACGCTGAATTTCGTCCTGTTTTTGGACGTACGCATCGGTTTTTCCCCACGCCTCGGCCTGCACCATATCATCGAGACGCGCAGCAAGAAATACCTGCTCGGCGTTCAACTCCTGTTCATATAACGCAAGCGCCAGAAACAGTGACCCAGTGATGCGTGTCGCATGCATGATTCCCGAAAGTGGATAATTCCCAAGTGACGCTAGGTAGGATTGAAATTGGGTACGGTTGCCGGATGGTTGCTTGACCGGTATCACTCCCGCTGCCAATTGAAGCTCCACCCCAAAGCGTCTTTTCACCCACGCAAGAATCGGATCAAACCGCTTGGTTTGCAGAGCCGCAAGCTCTGCGTCTTCGGCGCGGTAACAGAGTAAATCGGTCTCGGCATAAGCAAGTAGATCCTCAAAAACAATCTCGCGATCATCAGGGATCACATCGCATGCGATATTACACAGCATGGTGAGTGCCATCGTGCGCGGCCGAATAGTATCCACCTGCGCACGCCATTCTTCCGCCACTGCCTCCGCAAGTGAAACCGTCGGGATCAGCAGTAGCCTTTGTTTGGGCGTTTTTACGGGTTTGCCATCGAGGAGGATGTGAAATCCGTCCGGTATAGCATGCGTTTGGGCGGAGGTATAAAAGCGTTTCATGGCTATGCTTTAGCAATTGGTAGCGGAATAATCACTTGTAATCGTCATTGCGAGCGACCAACGGGAGCGTGGCAATCCATAGTATAAACTGTGTCATGCCTGCGGACGCAGGCATCTCTTTGGATGGGCTGCGCGGCTTTTCTAGTGAGATTCCCGCGTACGCGGGAATGACGAATGTATACAATCTAATCCGAATGGTTGGATTCAAGCCCAAGTTCTTCAAAGCTCTTTTTCATATGTTTCGGCAGTGGCGCTTTGACGGTGAGCGTTTTGCCGTTCCAGTGCGGGATACTGATACGTTGGGCGTGCAGATGCAGTTGTTTGGGCAGTTGCATAGAGTTTACGAACGCATCCGACCCGCCGTATTTCCCATCCCCCACAATGGGGTGACCGATGGAAGACATATGCACTCTCAGTTGGTGCGTGCGGCCAGTGATCGGCTCCAGTTCCACAAATGAAATACTATCGGCCAGCGCGTCGAGCACCTTATAGCGAGTGATTGCGGTCTGGCCGCGCTCTTCATCCACATCCACTTTTTCCATGCGCGAATCCTTGCCCGACTCGCGTTTGGCCAGCGGCAGATCAATTTTGCCTTCGGCGATTTCAGGGCGGCCAATCACCAGTGCCCAGTAAATTTTCTCCATCTCTTTGAAGCGGAAATGTTCGCTGAGCTCGGCGGCGGTTTTCACATCGCGCGCGAGCACCAGCACGCCGCTCGTATCTTTATCCAAACGGTGCACGAGCCTTGGTTTATCTTTCTTGTCAAACTGGAGCGCGATCAGCATGTCATCGAGATTGCGTTCGAGCTTCGTGCCGCCCTGCACCGCGAGCCCCGCCGGTTTGTTGATGATGAGAATCCGGTCATCTTTATAGAGCACCGCCTGCATCAGCTCCTTGCGGTCGTAATCATTGATCTGATACGCGCCTTTTTTCTTAGGCGATGCAATGGAGCGCTTGATCTCTTCGCCTTTGCCGAATTCGGGATTCTTGATAAGGATTTCCTGCCCCTCACGGATATGATCCGCCGACTTCGCTTTTTTACCGTCGAGCCGGATGATGCCCGTACGCAGCGACTTTTCGACAAACCCGTGCGGCACCTGCGGGTAGTGGCGCTTGAACCAGCGGTCTATGCGAATATCGTCGTCTTCAGCGGATACAGTGTGTGTGATCATGGGCTGGGTGTAGCGCGTAAGTATGTTCTTGTCATCCCATGTTTATTGCTGTGTCTGTTCAAAGGATGCTACACCGCGATCGGTATGAAAAATTATCTATCAACAACGAAGTCCAATTCTTGATATCCAGAATACTCACAATAACATCACTATGAATATGCAGTATTAACAACCACGAGTATACACCGTTTTGATCTGTAAATGGCAACCATCGTCGTATAAGTTCTTGATAGGAATACTTGTTGAATTAAATTGCTTTATTGGTGGTGGATCACCGGCATCGCACCACATATCGCCCGGCTGTTCATCCCGCAAAAGAACCGAGTCGGTTTTTACTTCCAAGATCACATAATTTTTTCCTTCAAAAGAAATAATATCTCCCTTTTGATACTCTATTGTGCTTGGATCAGTCAGCTGTATCCATCCTGTTTTGGTGTGACCACTTGGCAGGGCGATTTTGAACCAGCCATTTTTACTATCTAACATGGTCTGGTGAAAGTACGGAGGACCATAGCCCCAATCGCTATCAAACATATCTAAAGACACTGTCAATATATTCCCACCCCCCAAGGGAAAAGAGATATATGAAACCTGCACTTCTTCACCCGGAAAGAAGCGGGTAAGTAATGCGCCAAATGGTTGCGATCCTTCGGGCGAACTGTAAACAGGTAGAGCCTTTAGTTTTGGGACAAGATTTTTCTCTAAACACGCACTGCTATAGTGTTGCGCCTTACAAAGGGTGTCAATTTGATTAAGATTATCAAGTGTGGCTGCCGCATCGTAGTTCCACAAGCTAACGTATCTCAGAGGGAGCGCTACATGTTCATCACACGCTGTTGCACTGTATGAATGTGTAAAGTATGTCGTTAAGGCGACGATAAATAATCTCATGTTGTTCATAACATTAACCAATTTCTGAGATGAAGATTTTCAAAACATCGTTAATCAACGTAATAAGTCTGTGCATGAGATTCGAATTAAAGTAGATTGTATTTATTCTAGCTCGAGTGAAGAAGCGAGTAAAACGTATTCATCCCAACTTTTATTTTGCTCTCCCACAAGTCGAGAGAACATCCTGTATTACCAACTATACGCACCCACCAAAGACCGCATAATAAGGCAAGTACGGATAAGACCGCCGATACAATCATATAGATGCTCGCCTGCCAAAATTGCTGCGCCTGCATTAATTCCACAATATCCAGCGAAAATGCTGAAAATGTCGTGAATCCTCCAAGCACGCCTACGGCCAGAAACAGACGCCATGCTTGTTGATGTTCAGGCAGAATGCGCGCAAGCAGCGCAACCAATAATCCCATCAGGAATGATCCTGTAATATTTGTAATCAAGGTATCGTAGGGAAATCCAAGGCCAAATAGATTGGTTGACCAATGAGTCACTCCATACCGCAGTACTGAACCCAGCGCCCCTCCGAGGGCTATATATATATGACCTGCATCATGCCCTTTCTTTCCTTAATCGCTCCCAATATTCCAGCCGTTTACTGATTTCGCGCTCGAAACCGCGATCGGCAGGATTGTAGTAGGTCTGCCGCTGCATGGCATCGGGAAAATAATTCTGGCCCGAAAACCCCTCTTTTGTGTCGTGGTCGTAGGCGTAGTCTTTGCCGTAGCCGAGTTCTTTCATTAACTTGGTCGGCGCATTGAGTATATGCGACGGCGGCATCAGCGAGCCATACGTCTGCGCCGATTTCTGTGAGGCTTTGAACGCCACATACGCCGCGTTCGATTTCGGCGCGGTCGCGAGATATATCACCGCCTGTGCAATCGCAAGCTCACCTTCGGGTGAGCCCAAAAAATCATACGCATCTTTGGCGGCGAGCGCCTGATGGAGTGCGTCAGGGTCGGCCATACCAATATCCTCGACGGCAAAACGCACGAGCCTTCGCACGATATAAAGCGGGTTTTCACCTCCTGCGAGCATCCGTGCGAGCCAGTAGAGTCCCGCCTGCACATCCGATCCGCGCAGTGATTTATGCAGCGCACTGATAAGATTATAATGACTCTCCTGCGCCTTGTCATACACGGCGGGGCGTTGTTGAAGGAGGGTAATGAGTGCTGCGGAGTCTATTAGCGTTCCCCCCTCCGTCCCCCCGCGAGCGGGGGGAGGTTCCGCGAGATTTATCCCCCCGCATGCGGGGGGAGATTTGCCTAATTCCATCCCCCCGTTTACGGGGGGATTATAGGGGGGAATCTGGAACAACTCTTCCACCATATTGAGAAAATACCGTCCATCGCCATCGGCCATTGCGCACAATGTTTGGACTGCATCTTCCGTCAGCGGTATCGCGTTCCCCACTTCACTCTGCGCGCGTGCAAGCAATGCACGCATCGCCATTTCGTCCAGTCGTTTGAGCACCACGACACGGCAGCGCGACAGCAGCGCAGCATTGAGTTCAAAGGAAGGATTTTCGGTCGTGGCCCCGATCAGGATAATCGTGCCGTCCTCCACAAAGGGCAAAAACGCATCTTGCTGCGCGCGGTTGAAGCGGTGGATCTCATCCACAAACAGCACGGTGCGTTTGCCGTCCTGCATCCGCGTACGCGCTTCTTCAAAACATTTTTTGAGATCCGCCACACCGGAGGTGACCGCAGATAAAGTTTCAAAATGATCACCCGTGGGCGCAGCAAGCAGTCGCGCAATCGTGGTTTTGCCGCATCCAGGCGGGCCCCACAGAATCACTGATTGCAAGCGTCCGGCCTCGACCATTCGCGCAATCGTACCTTGATTCCCAAGCGCCTGCTCCTGCCCGATCACCTGCGAAAGTTGCTTCGGGCGCAGGCGCTCAGCCAGTGGCATATGATCACGAGTGGTAAACAGCGAAGCGGTCTTGCCGGATGCCGCCCGCGTCATCGTACCACCATGGTGGTGATGGTATTGCCACGCTTGAATACCACCTGCCAGCCGTTCGGGCGGTCAGCGAGCACGCGTTGTAGTGTGCTGATCGAATCAATGTCCTGCCCGTTGACGACCAGCAGAATATCACCGGCGCGAAGATTCTGCCCAATGGTTCCACCTTGCCTTCGGGTATTTTTGATGACGACAACGCCGGTGCTTTTGGGATCGAGTTTGAGCTGATCGGCAATGGCGGGATTCATGTTGGCAACGGTGATCCCCGCAAGCGGATGTGAGCCTTTCAGCTCCACCGTTTCAAGTGTTTTGAGCGCCTGATCAGCGCCCACCGGCACGATAGTGAGTGTGAGGCTTTCCCCGTTTCTGATCACCTGCAGCGGGATGGGTTTTTCCACGCCCGCGACCGCCAGACGGGAATCGAGGTCACGCGCACCATTGATGGGTTTACCGTCAAGCGCGGTGATAACATCGCCTGTCTGCAATCCTGCTTTTTGTGCCGGACTGTCGCGCGTGACGTCCTGCACAATCACGCCGCTGGGTGCATCAAAACCGAGCGAATTTGCCATTTCGCCGGTAATCTCTTGTGTGGAAATCCCGATCCACGGTTTGATAATGGAGCCTTCTTTTGACGCGCGTCCTTCGAGTACGGTTCTGACCATATTAGCAGGAATCGCAAAGCCGATCCCATTGGAACCACCAGAGGTGGAATAGATCGCGGTGTTGATGCCCACCAGCCTTCCGCTCACATCCACAAGCGCGCCGCCGGAATTGCCCGGGTTGATAGCCGCGTCGGTCTGGATAAAGAACTGGTAATCCGACACGCCCACTGCGGCACGGGCAAGCGCCGAAACAATGCCTTGCGTCACCGTCTGTCCAACGCCGAACGGATTGCCGATAGCAAGCACGAGTTCCCCCACTTCCAGCGTATCCGAATCGCGTAGAGGCAAAAACGGTAGCGGCTTGTCGGTTTTGATTTTAAGCACTGCCAGATCCGAGCGTTCATCGCGTTTTTGGAAGGTCGCTTCGTATTCCGATTTGTCGGAGGTGACGACCGTAATCTGATCCGCATTCTGGATGACATGGTTGCTGGTGACGATGGTGCCGTCGGCATTCACAATCACGCCGGAGCCGAGCGAGCGCACCACGCGCTCACGGGGTATGCCACCGCCGAAATCACCGCCGAAGAATTGCTGGAAAAACGGATCGTTCATGAAGGGTGAAATCGGATTACGCAGGCGTTCGACGCGTTTGGTGTAGATATTCACCACCGCCGGTGCTGCGTTTTTTACCACCGGTGCAAACGACAGCGTGATCTGGGCTTGGGAAGTCGGTACCGCGACAGGTGGTTGCTGGGCAAGTGACGATGTGCTCAACATAGCAATCACCATGAATGCCAAAACGAACATTCTCATTTTTTTATTTCTCCTGAGGGAGGTTTCTTTTTGACCATATCCCTATAATAACGCGCAGCTTCCTCACCAAGTATCTCTTCCAGAGCACCCCAATCCTGTATTTGCAGAGGGCTTTCTTCTGGCCTTGGATTTGGTACAGGCGCAAATGGCCCGCGCTTTTTTTCCTGTTGCCTGAGTAACGATTCAAGTTTTTTCTGCGTACAGGCTTCTTCACGAAATACGGCGCGCAGCTCTGCTGCTTTAATGACGCCATCAGGGTTTTGCTTACAATGTTTTTTTATCTCATCCTCCACATACGCATCGACCAGCGCTTGCTGCTCTTTACTCAACATACGGTATGGTATTATGGGTTCTTTGGTCATAAAAAAAGGAGCCTCTGTATTGGAGGCTCCTTTATAACAATAGCGAAAGAATCGGTCAAACTACGCTGCTTTGGGAGCATCCGCAGCAACAAACTCTTCGTTGCCGGAATCCTTGCCTTTCGCAGCCGGATCGCGATCCACCAGTTCGACGATGGCGAGCGGGGCGTTATCCCCATAGCGGAAGCCGGCTTTGAGCACGCGGATATAGCCACCGGTGCGGGTCGCATAGCGATCCGCGAGCGTGGACATGACTTTCTCCGTCAGATCAACGTTACGCAGTTTCGCAATCAGTTTGCGGCGTGCATGCAGCTTATTTGCAGGCGTTGCGGCTTTTGCCTGCTTGCCAATGGTGATGAGTTTTTCCACCACCGGACGCAGTTCCTTGGCTTTCGGCAGCGTGGTCGTGATCTGCTCGTGCTTGATCAAGGCCTGCGCCATGTTCGCAAACATCGCAAAGCGATGCTGCGTCCTTTTGTTCAACTTACGTCCTGCCATTCCGTGACGCATAAAAACTCCAGTAGTTTATGGTTTATGGTTCATGGTTGATAAGGAATGGCGATGAACCATCAACTATCAACCATCAACCGATTTAGTATGGATCCTCGAACTTGCGTGCGAGTTCCTCGATATTTTCGGGCGGCCAGCCTGGCACATCCATGCCGAATTTCAGCCCCATGCCGGCGAGCACTTCCTTGATCTCGTTGAGCGATTTGCGGCCAAAGTTTGGCGTTTTGAGCATTTCGCTTTCGGTTTTCTGCACCAGATCGCCAATATAGACGATATTGTCGTTTTTGAGGCAGTTGGCGGAGCGCACCGAGAGTTCCAGCTCGTCCACTTTCTTGAGCAGATACGGGCTGAAGGGCAGATCGTCCTTCTTCTCTTTTTTCTCTTCAATCGCCTGTTCTTCAAAGTTGATGAACATGCGCACCTGATCCTGCAGGATGCGGGCAGAG
>CAZFOM010000028.1:8067-17430 GCA_964520155.1 uncultured Rickettsiales bacterium | reverse complement strand
TGTACGTTAAGTACATGAGGAGCGGAATGCGAAGTAATTTGCTATTTGCAGCATGTGCTCACGCGCGTGCTACACTTGCGTGCCGCCGACGGTGATGCCGCTGATAAGCATCGACGGCTGCCCCACGCCGACCGGAACACTCTGGCCGTTTTTGCCGCAAGTGCCGGTGCCTTCATCGAGGCATGTGTCATTTCCGATCATGGTAATCTTTTTCAAAATATCGGAGCCGGTACCGATCAGAGTTGCGCCTTTGACGGGATGCGTCACCTTACCATTTTCGATCATGTAGGCTTCCGACACCGAGAACACGAATTTGCCCGACGTAATATCCACCTGCCCGCCGCCCATGTTGACGGCGAAGATACCGCGCTTGACGGATCGGATCATCTCCTCCTGCGTATGGGTTCCATTCAGCATGAAAGTGTTGGTCATGCGCGGCATGGGCTGATGCGCATAGCTTTCGCGCCGCCCGTTGCCCGTGGCTTTGGCGCCCATGAGTCGCGCATTGAGCCGATCTTGAAGCAGGCCGGTGAGGATGCCGTCTTCGATCAGCACCGTGCGACCGGTCGGTGTGCCTTCATCATCGATCGAAAGACTCCCGCGGCGATGCTCAAGAGTCCCGTCATCCACCACGGTCACGCCCTTGGCTGCGATTTGCTGCCCCATCATGCCCGAATAAACTGACGTTTTTTTGCGGTGGAAATCGCCTTCCAGACCATGTCCGATCGCTTCATGTAGAATCACGCCGCACCAACCAGGCCCCAGCACCACTGGCATTTCGCCGGCAGGTGAAGGTTGGGATTCGAGCTTGACCAAGGCTTGCGCGAGTGCCTGATCGGCGCAGCGCTTCCAGGTGCTCTCCTCGAGATAGTTGGCATAGGCCATACGCCCGCCGCCGCTGTGGGTGCCGGTTTCCATGCGCCCGTTCTGCTCGACGGCGACATTGACCGTCAAACGCACCAGCGGGCGAATATCGGTGGCGGTCTGTCCGCCACGACGCAGAATGCGAATCGCCTCCCACGATCCGGCAATCGAAACCGAGACCTGTTTCACGCGCGGATCTTTCGCGCGCAGATACGCATCCATCGCCTGCAACGTCTGAATTTTCGTTTCAAACGGTACTTCCTGTATCGGGTTGATCGAGGCATACAGTGCGCGGTTCGTGCCGAAAGCCGGTTCGAGCGCGGCCTGGGTATTCGCGTTCGTGCCGTGAATCGTTTTCACGGTTTGCGCGGCGCGGGTGATTGCCTCTTTGCTGATTTCTGAGGCATGCGCGTATCCCGTGGCCTCCCCCTTCACACTGCGCAGCCCGAACCCGCGATCCGTGTTATAGCTGGCACTTCTCAGCACGCCATCATCCCACACCAGCGCCTCGGATTGAGCGTATTCAAGATACAGTTCGCCGTCATCCATGCCTACCAGTGCATCATCCACCATGCGTGTGAGTGTCGGCAGATCAAGGCCGGAAGGCGCAAGCAGGAAGGAATCAGGATCGAAGGAAGTGGCCTTGGGCAGGGTGTTCATATCATCGCGCTCACGTTGAAAAAATTGGACAGTACTCGCAAGTTGTGACCGTAACAATGCACCGCAAAGAATTTTCTGACAAGCGGTGGATTGTCACGAATTAGCAGTTGAACAAACCCCTATATCATATTATGAAGTGGGGTATTTTCCTAGTCGTTTTATAATAATTCTAAAAACGCTTTTGAGGTTCTCTGTGAACAGCTTATCCCGTCTATATGCAGCCGTGATCACCGTATTACTGTCTGCTTTTCCTGCTCTTGCCGAAAATTCCAACTATCACATAGATGGTAAAAAAGTACTGTTTCAGGAGCCCGCATCCCACATTATGGAGAGACTCTATAATCTGCACGATGGTTTGCTGATCGTTATCACGCTGATTGTAGTGTTCGTGTTTCTGCTGCTCGCCTATGTTTGCGTGCGGTTCAGTGCGAAGAACAATAAAAACCCCAGCAAAACGACACACAATACTACCGTCGAGGTGGTGTGGACTGTCATTCCGATTCTCATTCTGATCGGTATTGCTATTCCTTCATGGCGTCTTCACTACGAAATCAGCGAAATACCTAAAGCGGATCTGACGCTCAAGGTGCGCGGCCACCAATGGTACTGGACCTACAGTTACCCAGATCATGGTGGTTTTACCTTTGAAAGTCGGATGATACCTGATGCGGAAATTGATCCTTCCAAAGGACAGTTCCGCCTGCTTTCCACGGACAATCCGGTTGTGGTTCCAGTCAATAAGGTGGTGCGCCTGCAACTCACCGGATACGATGTGATTCATGCTTGGGCGATGCCGGCGATGGGCGTGAAGATGGACGCGATCCCAGGAAGGCTCAACGAAACCTGGTTCAAGGCCAATCGCGAAGGCGTATTTTTTGGTCAATGCTCTGAACTATGCGGGGTGGATCATGGCTTTATGCCGATCGAACTGCATGTCGTCAGTCAGGAAAAATTCGACGCATGGGTTGCCGAATCGCAGCAGAAATTTGGCGATGCGGGCTCACCGCTTCGCGTTGCACATGTACAATAATTAGTAGAAGGTTTGTTTATGGGATACGGTTCCGCAACCGCCACACATAGTCACGACGATCACCACACGCCGACCGGATGGCGCCGCTGGTTGTTTTCCACCAACCATAAAGACATCGGTACGATGTACCTGATCTTCGCGGTGTTTGCCGGATTGCTTGGGGCGTTCTTCTCCATCGTGATCCGCGCGGAGCTGCAATACCCGGGCGAGCAGGTTTTCAATCAGATTTCGGAAAATCCGCGCCAGCTTTACAACGTCTTTCTGACCGCGCACGCGTTCCTCATGGTGTTCTTCCTCATCATGCCGGCGATGATCGGCGGGTTTGGCAACTGGTTTGTGCCGATCATGATCGGCGCGCCGGATATGGCGTTTCCACGTCTGAACAACATCAGTTTCTGGCTGCTGATTCCGGCGATGATCCTGCTGGTTCTGTCGTCACTGATTGGCGAGGGGGCAGGTACGGGGTGGACGGTGTATCCGCCGTTATCCAAAATCGCATCCCACCCGGGCATGGCGGTAGACATGGCGATTTTCGCGCTGCACCTCGCCGGTATCTCCTCCATTCTGGGGGCGATCAACTTCATTGTAACCATCTTCAACATGCGCGCGCCTGGCATGACGCTCCTTAAAATGCCGCTGTTCGTATGGTCGATTCTCATCACCGCCTTCCTGCTGCTGCTCGCTTTGCCGGTGCTTGGCGGTGCGATCACGATGCTGCTCACCGACCGTAATTTCGGCACCAATTTCTTCGTGCCGGCAGGTGGCGGGGATCCGGTGCTGTATCAGCATCTATTCTGGTTCTTCGGCCATCCGGAAGTGTATATTCTCATTCTGCCAGCCTTCGGCATCATGAGCGAAGTGGTCTCCACTTTTTCGCGCAAGCCGGTGTTCGGTTATCTGGGGATGGTGTTTGCGATGAGCTGCATCGGCGTATTAGGCTTCATCGTCTGGGCGCATCATATGTTCACGGTCGGCATGGATCCCGATACCGAAGCCTATTATATGCTCGCCACCATGGTGATTGCGGTGCCGACGGGCATCAAGATCTTCTCGTGGATTGCGACGATGTGGGGCGGTTCGATCCGCTTTGACACGCCGATGCTGTTTGCGATCGGCTTCATCTTCCTGTTTACGGTGGGCGGCGTGACCGGCATTGTGCTTGCCAACTCGGCAATCGACATCCCGATGCACGACACCTATTATGTCGTCGCGCATTTCCACTATGTGATGTCGCTCGGTGCATTGTTTGGTATTTTTGCCGCCTTCTATTACTGGATTGGCAAAATGTCGGGCTACCAGTATTCGGAGTGGATGGGCAAACTCCATTTCTGGGTGTTCTTCATCGGCACCAATCTGACCTTCTTCCCGCAGCATTTCCTTGGCCTTGCCGGAATGCCGCGCCGTATCCCTGACTATCCCGATGCCTATGCGTACTGGAACTACTGGTCATCCATCGGCTCTTATATTGCAGCGGCCGGTGCGGTCTGGTTCCTGATCGTGGTGTGGCGCATGTATGCGAACAAAATTCCGGTGGGCTACAACCAGTGGGGCGAAGGTGCCACCACGCTCGAATGGTCGGTCTCCTCACCGCCTCCGTTCCACACGTTTGAGAAGACGCCGGTGGTGAAGTAGGATGAATGGATAAATAGATGAATCGGTAAATGTTTTTTTACGCATGAAACACTTATGAGAAGTCTTGCTACTAATTCATCGATTAATCAATTGATCAATTCATCCCAATTAATTGATTCATCCAATCCTCGAATCCTCGAGTCCTCGGTTCGAGATTTCTGGACGCTCACCAAACCTGGCGTGCTGTCGCTCGTTGTGTTTACCGGACTGGTCGGGCTGTTGCTCGCACCTGGCGCGATTCATCCACTGATCGCGCTCGTGGCGGTGCTATGCATTGCGCTGGGATCGGCGGCGGGTGGCGCGATCAATATGTGGTTTGACCGCGATATTGATGCGATGATGACCCGCACCGCGCATCGCCCTGTGCCTGCTGGCCGCATGGCCGCGGAGGACGCGCTGGGATTCGGTGTGATTCTTGCGATTGCGTCAGTGGCGATCATGGGCGTGGTGGTAAACTGGGTCGCATCCGGTATTCTCGCCTTTGCGATTTTCTTCTACACGGTGATTTACACCATGTGGCTCAAGCGCTCGACGCCGCAGAATATCGTGATTGGCGGTGCAGCAGGTGCCTTTCCGCCGATGATTGGCTGGGCGGCCGTCACCGGCGATGTAAGCCTCATGTCGTGCGCGCTGTTTCTGATCGTCTTTCTGTGGACGCCGCCACATTTCTGGGCGCTCGCACTGTACCGCAACAGCGATTACCAGAAAGCGAATGTGCCGATGTTGCCAGTGGTAAAGGGCATTGCTCACACTAAGCGGCAGATCGTACTGTATTCCTACCTGCTTATGGCTTCGAGCCTGATACCCGTGTTGCTGGGCGAAAGCGGACTCTTGTATGGTGCGATTGCGCTGTTGCTCGGCGCACAATTCGTGCTACGGTCGCACCGCGTGCTAGGCAGTGAGTCCGAAACACCGGCGCGCAAGCTGTTTGGCTTTTCGATCCTGTATCTGTTCGCACTGTTTGCGTCACTGATGCTGGATCACACGATTTCGGCCATCAACGTATAGACAGAGAGGGTTTTATGGAAACGGTAACGGCAACGGCACTCACTCCGGCAGTCACAACTGCGCTTGAGGAAATCAGCATCTCCACGATCTATCTGATGGGCGGCAGTTTTGTGCTTGGCAGTCTGTTCACACTCATCTTGTTGCTGGTACTGGACTTTATCCGCAACAAAAACCTGACGACTGAAAAACCCTGATGCCGATAGGTGAGGAACACGAACGCCGCAAGGTGAAGAACTGGACGTTGCTGGGCATACTGGTAGGGCTGGCACTTCTGTTTTATGCAATTACAATAGTGAAGTATTAGATTCATAATATAACGATGGCATCATCCCCACTCACCCCACATCAGAAGAATCGCAAACTGGCACTTTCCATGTGCGCGGTGGTGCTTGGCATGGTGATGCTCACCTATGCATCCGTGCCGCTGTATGATTTATTCTGCCGCGTGACTGGCTATGGCGGCACTACACAGACGGCGGCGAATGCGCCAAACAAGGTGTATGACCGCATCGTGACAGTGCGTTTCAATGCCGATACCAACCCTAAACTACCGTGGGATTTCAAACCGGATCAGGTTCAGATGCAGGTGCGCGTGGGTGAAAATCATCTGGCGTTTTATTCTGCCACAAACCTCGATAAACTACCCGTCACCGGCACGTCGGTCTATAACGTCACGCCGCACGAGGCAGGGATTTATTTCAACAAAATTCAGTGTTTCTGTTTTCAGGAGCAACTCTTGAACCCTGCCGAGCACACCACCTTTCCGGTATCGTTTTTCATTGATCCCGAATTCATGAACGATCCCGACATGAAGGATATCGATACCATCACCCTATCCTATACGTTTTTTCCGCTGACCGAATCGCGTAAGGACGAGCTGAAAAAACAGAACGAAGCCCAGAATCATCAATCAAATACTGCGTTGGAGAAGAACCATGGCTCATGATGCCCATGCCGCACAAGATCATCCGTTTCATCTAGTCAACCCAAGTCCGTGGCCGCTTATCGCCTCGATGTCGCTGCTGCTGCTTACTGTGGGCGCCGCCATGGCCATGCATGGCGCACCGGAGAAGTTGCCGATCCTTGGCAAACTGATCTGCGGCCTTGGTCTTGTTGGGGTACTCTATGTCATGTTTGGCTGGTGGCGGGATGTCATCAAGGAAGGCCACGCAGATAAAGCGCACACCCCTGCAGTGTCGTTTGGCCTGCGCATGGGGATGGGATTATTCATCACTTCGGAGGTGATGTTCTTTGTGGCCTTTTTCTGGGCATTTTTCGATTCAGCGCTGATGATGAACAAGCCACTCACCGATGAGATGTGGCCAATCGTGGGGCCAACCCCATGGCCACCCGAAGGCATCACCGTCTTTGATCCGTTTCATCTTCCATTCCTGAACACATTGGTGCTTTTGCTGTCGGGTACCACGGTTACCTGGGCGCATTACGCCCTGATGAAAGGTGATATGAAATCGGTGAAGATGGGTCTGTGGTTTACGGTGCTGCTTGGTTTGTTCTTCACGGCATTACAAGCACTTGAGTATTCCCACGCCGCATTTGGCTTCACAGACGGCATCTACGCTTCCACTTTCTATCTAGCTACCGGTTTTCACGGCCTGCATGTAATCATTGGCACCTTGTTCCTCGCCGTATGTCTGAGGCGGTGCTACACAGGCACACTTACACCGCAGAAACATCTGGGCTTTGAGTTTGCTGCCTGGTACTGGCACTTTGTCGATGTGGTGTGGATCTTCCTGTTTGTGAGCATTTACTGGTGGGGCGCGATTCCGCGCATGGTAGCCTGGTAAGTGAACACCCCCGCTCCGCTTCCTGCCATCTGGATGTTAGGACTGAAAAGCCGCTGCCCGCGCTGCGGACAGGGAACGCTCTTTCAAGGATTTCTGTCCGTAGTTCCACGCTGTTCGCGTTGCGATTTATCACTCGCCGAACAAGACAGCGGTGACGGGCCCGTATTTGTGGCGCTGGTGCTGGTGGGGTTTTTGAGCGTAGCAGCAGCGATCATCACTGAGATGCTGTGGGAACCCGAATGGTGGGTTCATGCGGTAATACAGCTTCCGCTGGTAATCGGCAGCACCCTATTGATCCTGCGTGTCTCAAAATCACTTTTGATTGCATACCAATATAAATATCGTATTCGGGGATTCGAGCATGAATAATTTTGTATGGGAAAAACCGAAATTCGCAGCCATTGCAGGAACGCTCCTTGCGGTCTGTGTCATGTTCTCGCTGGGTGCATGGCAGTTGCACCGACTGGAGTGGAAACAAGAAAAGATCGACAAGCTCGAAGCGGGCGCTGCTATGGCGCCGGTGGAGCTTTCCTCCCTTTCACCCGAAAACTGGGAAGCCTACGAGTTTGCAAAAGTGCGTTTCAGCGGCCGTCCGCTTGCGGTGGAGCCGATCCACATGGCAGCACGTTATTTCCGCGGCGAGCTGGGTTATCATGTGCTGGTGCCGATGCAGATTGAAGATTCTCAACATGTCAGCGATCAATCGTATCGCATCGTGCTCGTCAACATGGGCTGGATCCCTGAAAAACAGAAAAAAACCTTTCGCTTTGGATCCGCAGAAAGTTGGCATATCTGGCAACCCATCGAAGGTATGGTGCGGATTGCAAATCGCAAAGGTTGGTTTACTCCCGCTAACGACCCTGAGGGCAATCTATGGTTCTGGTACGATATTGACGCCATGGAGCGTGTGACCGGAAAGGCGCTTGTGCCCATCGTGATAGACCGGCTGGATACGCAGATCGACAGCGATACACTCGAAGTGCGTTATCCGGTGGGTTTTACGACTGCGATCAAACTGAGAAACGATCATCTGCAATACGCCGTCACTTGGTTCGGCATCGGGCTCGTGGCAATTATCTTTTTTGTCGTAGCGCATCTGCGCCGGCGTGAGTCGTAGACGTATGGATAAGCCCTATCGATTACAAGAATTGATTCGTGATATTTCATCTCGTGAGAAAATCACTTACGAAAGCAACACGCACTCCATCCGAGAATTGATGGACAATGAAGCAAGGTTGGAGTCGCTTGCGTTGTTTATAGAAAGCAAAGGCTTGCGGAGGCTTCAAGGCAAACATCTTCAAGGGAAGCGGGCATTACTGTTTGAGACCGTACACAAGCAGATGCTGCGCATCTCTTTTCGTGAATCAAAAGATGGCAGGCTGCCGTTGGATGAAATACTACAACCACTGATGACATTTAATGATGTAGCGGGTTTTTGTGTTGAAGTGTTGCCTAAGGTACGCACCTCAGGAGTGAGTATAGAACACAGAAAAGAATTGATCTCTGCGCTTGCCAAGAAAGGCTATATGTTTTGGGATTGCACTTTTGATAACATTGGCTTGTTAGATGATGGAACTCCTGTGGTAATTGATGCAGACGCCGTCATTCACGAAAGCAAGATGCACGATATTATGACCGATGGGCTTTCGCTTGGCGCTGTAGACCGCCAATCCGCAACTTATCTAGAACTTTTCAGTTTTATGGTAAATTTTGTCCATGAAAGTATTTTTGATCTTTCCATGTTTGATACAGAGAAAAGTATTTTAGAAAAACATTATCAGGCATTTAAGACGATGCATGTCCCCATAAGAAACTATGGTGCATCGCAAAAAAAGCACCTTGAAACTCTAGGGTTAAATAAAGGCGAAATCAAAGGAGTGTATGACGATATACAGCTGAATGATTTGCAAACCAGTCCTAATAAGCGAATCGCCACTGTTTTGCATAACGCAGTAAAAAATCATGGTATGTTTGCGAATGAATTAAGCATGATTATCGCGCAGGCCATTATTGAAACTGCTAACAACCCCAAATCTGCCTCAGAAGAGCCGATAACAAGGCGGATACAACAGCTGGTCGAAGATCCCTCACAACGTGCTGTCGTTGAAATTAGCCCGCATATACAAAAATGGGTTGTTTCACTTGTAAACTCTTTTCAATCCACAAAAGAACGTAAATGACCTCAAACTACCAGCAACTTGAGAAACTATTTGCCCAGATTGGATCGCTCGAAAGCGCATCCGGCATCCTGCAATGGGATGCCGCGACGATGCTGCCCGAAGGCAGTTCCTCTGTGCGCGGCGAACAGCTCTCCGCACTCGCCGAAGTCATACATGAAAAAATGACTGATCCGCGAGTAGGCGA
>CAZFOM010000028.1:4493-8057 GCA_964520155.1 uncultured Rickettsiales bacterium | reverse complement strand
ACTCGGTGCCGCCGCATCCGAATCGCTCGATGACTGGCAGCGCGCAAATGTGCGCGAAATGCGTCATCACTGGGTTCATGCCACCGCCGTGCCGCAATCGCTCGTTTCCGCACTCACCAAAGCGGCGAATGAAACCGAGATGGTCTGGCGTACTGCGCGCAAGAAAAATAACTTCCGACAGTTTGCGGCGCATTTTACTCCGCTGTTGAAACTGATCCGCGAAAGCGCCGAGGCCAAAGCCGCCGCGCTGGGTGTATCGCCGTACGATGCGCTGCTCGATTTTTACGATCCCGGGATGCGCTGCGACTATATCGACCCGCTTTTTGCAAATCTCGAATCCACTTTGCCTGCCCTGGTGGATCGTGTGATCGAACATCAAAAAACGAAGCCGCCTGCGCTCGAACCCGAAGGCACATTTGCGATCGACGCGCAAAAAGCGCTCGGTATAGAATTCATGCAGCGTCTCGGATTCGATTTCTCGCAAGGCCGGCTGGATGTCAGCACGCATCCGTTCTGCGGCGGCGCACACGGCGATGTGCGCATCACCACGCGCTACCGCGAAACCAATTTCACGGAAAGTTTCTTTGGCGTGCTGCACGAAACCGGCCATGCGTTGTACGAAAAAAATCTGCCCGCCGCATGGCGGATGCAGCCGGTCGGTCGTGCACGCGGTATGAGTATGCACGAAAGCCAATCGCTGCTGGTGGAAATGCAATTGTCGCTCAGTCAGGAATTCATTGCGTTTGCGCTGCCGCGTATGAAGCATCATCTTGGCGGATCGGGCGCGGCGTGGAGCGCTGAAAACATCACGCGCCTGATGACGAAGGTAGAGCGTAGCCTCATTCGCGTCACGGCCGATGAAGTCACCTACCCGCTGCATGTCATCCTGCGTTACCGGTTGGAGCAGGCGCTCCTGTCCGGTGATCTGAAAGTTGATGATCTGCCCGCAGCGTGGAATGAAAAAATGCAGCATTATCTCGGAATCACGCCACCCAATGATGCGGATGGGTGTTTGCAGGATATTCATTGGCCGGGCGGCTCGATCGGGTATTTTCCGACCTACACGCTCGGTGCCATGATCGCTGCGCAGTTATTCGATGCAGCAAAAAAGCAGATCCCGAACCTGATGCCTTCCGTAGCGCGCGGCGAGTTTGGAGCGCTGACCGCATGGTTATCCGAGCGGGTGCACCAGAAAGCCTCGTTTTCAAGCACACAAGATATTCTCATAAAGGCGACTGGAAAACCGCTCGATGCCGCGATATACAAGGCACATCTCGAAAACCGATACTTGCAATAATATGACCACCTATATTTCCACCCGCGGACAATCGCCAGAGCTTTCGTTTGAAGGCGTGGTGATGGCCGGCCTCGCGCCGGACGGCGGACTATATGTGCCGAAAACCGTTCCCATGTTTACCGCCGCAGAATGGAATGCGTGCCGTGGATTATCTTATGTCGATCTCGCGCACCGCATCATCCTGCCGTATGTCGGCAGCGATGTAAGCAGCGACGAACTGAAGGCGCTGCTTGCGGCATCTTACCGTGAGTTTCGCCATGCCGCGATTGCACCGCTCAAACAAATTGACACAAATGATTGGCTGCTGGAATTATTCCACGGCCCTACACTCGCGTTTAAGGATTTCGCATTGCAGTTTCTTGGGCGGTTGCTGGAGCATCTACTGCGCAAACGCAAGGAACGTGTGACGGTGATCGGTGCGACATCGGGAGATACCGGATCGGCTGCGATCGCCGGCTGCCGCGGGCTATCCAACATGGATATTTTTATTCTGCATCCCAAAGGTCGCACGTCCGATGTGCAGCGCAGACAGATGACAACGGTTGCCGACAAGAATGTTTTCAATCTTGCGATTGAAGGCACGTTCGATGATTGTCAGGACATCGTGAAAGCGATGTTTGCCGATGCGGCGTTTCGCGAGAAACATAAACTCGTTGCCGTCAACTCGATCAACTGGGTGCGCATCCTCGCGCAAGTCGTCTATTACGCGTATGCCGCGCTCGCTCTCGGTGCACCGGATCGGCGGGTTTCCTTCTGCGTGCCGACAGGTAATTTCGGCGATATTTTTGCAGGCTACATCGCCTCGCGCATGGGGCTGCCGATCGACACGCTGGTGATCGCTACTAACCAGAACGATATTCTCGCGCGCTGCGTAAGCACCGGCGCTTACGCGATGACGGGCGTCACGCCAACACTCAGCCCGAGCATGGATATTCAGATCTCGAGCAACTTCGAGCGCTTGCTCTTTGATCTGTATGATCGCGATGCGTCACGCTTAGCGCAAATGATGCAGGATTTTCGCGCGACGAAATCGCTCACCCTCACAAAAGCCGCGCATGATCGTCTGCTATCGCAATTTGCTGCTGCGACCGTGAGTGATGCGGAAACCAAACGTATCATTGCGGAGGTGTATGCGCACACAGGCGAATTGCTCGACCCGCATACGGCCGTAGGCGTTGGGGCGGCGCGCGCGGTGAAGCGCGACCCCCAAATTCCGATGGTGACACTCGCGACCGCGCATCCGGCGAAGTTTCCGGATGCCGTGAAAGCCTCCGTGAATCTGCATCCGCCGCTACCAGAACATATGAAAAATCTGTACGAACTACCGGAGCGCTTTGTCACACTCGCAAATGACACGCGCGCGGTGCAACATACAATCGAGGAACGTCATGTCATACCAATGCACCACCCTGCCTAACGGCTTGCGGGTGGCGAGTGAGAAATTAAGCGGTCTGGAAACGGTCGCCGTAGCGGTGTCGGTGAATGTCGGCGCGCGGTACGAATCTGAAGCACAGAACGGTATTTCGCATCTGCTGGAGCACATGGCATTCAAAGGCACGAAGCGCCGCAGCGCGCGCGATATTGCGGAAGCGTTCGATGATATTGGCGGCGCCTCCAACGCCTATACGTCGCTTGAAACCACCGTGTATTACGCGCGCGTGCTGAAAGATAATCTGGCAGACGCGATGGATATTCTGGCAGACATTTTGCAGCACTCGCAGTTTGACGAAACGGAACTGAATCGTGAGCGCGATGTGATTTTGCAGGAAATCGCCATGCATCAGGATTCGCCGGATGATTTGATTTTCGATTTCTTTCATGAAACGGCGTATCCGAATCAACCGCTCGGACGTTCGATCTTAGGCACGGAGCAGAATATCCGCGCCCTGTCACGCAAAGCGCTCGTGGATTATATGCGCAATCATTACCACGCACCGTCCATGGTGCTGTCTGCCGCGGGTAATGTGGAGCATAAGGAACTTGTCGCGCTTGCTAAGAAACTCTTTGGCAATCTGTCGGACAAGAAACCCAAAACCGCTGTCAAAGCCAAGTATCACGGCGGGGATTTCCGCAAGAAAAAAGATCTCGAACAACTGCATGTGATGATGGGGTTTCCCTCGGTCACGCTGCACGATGCGGATTATCATGCAGCACAAATCGCAGCAACCATTCTGGGCGGCGGCATGTCCTCACGGTTATTTCAAGAAGTGCGCGAAAAACGTGGACTGGCGTACAGCGTGCAGGCATTCCTCACCCCATATGAAGAT
>CAZFOM010000028.1:3349-4483 GCA_964520155.1 uncultured Rickettsiales bacterium | reverse complement strand
AATACCGCACCGCGCGCGATCTCAAACGTCAGATCGAACGGGTGAATCAGAAAGATATTCGGCGCGTTGCCAAACAGCTCTGCACCGGCAAACACATCACGTTCAATGCGTTGGGGCCACTCAAGCAACTGCCGGCGTTACCCGCGATCAGTGCGCAGTTTGCGGTGTAGGTGAAGGCACGTTCGGTAACGCTATAATCTTGCAATCGCTAACAGTGCATATTCACCATTATCAAAACGAGTAAGTTCACACCGCACTATAGAATCGGGTGGGTATTGCCATATTTCATCTTCCGGATCGTAGGTAGGAGTGGGTAAAATGCGATAAGTGTCTCCTTCCAAAGGTACTGCACTCGTCGGTCGATAAGTTTCCGTACCTTCTTCAAGAAGTTGTACATAAATTTTTACTGGTTTTACAGTGCTCATAAACGCCTCGCTTTACTTACTTAACCTTGCGTACAAAATCCGGATGACCTAACTGTAATATCTCTTTCGTTTTATCATCTCTGACTACGAACTTTCCATTATATTCGTAGCGTGTCGCCGTATTGGCAGGGTTTACAAGATTTGGTGCCTTGTGTCGTTTTCCGTATTTTATGGTTTTCGTAATCTGTTCCGGCGTCCAATCACGCTTTCGTATTTGATTTGCCCAACGCTTGTCAGATTTATAGGAACCCAATCTCCACTCTGCGTTTACTCGCCTACTGAATACCCATACACGCCAAACCTGATACAATCTACCAACGCCCAAATAAGGCAATACAAGCAATTCCGGGTACACGGGTTCAAGCGGTGGATCCTCTGCAAATGGATCATCAGGATGCAGAGTATTTGGTTGTGATGTATCTTCGTCATCCGTCCATTGACCACCGTTTGGATTACCAGCAGGAACACGTGGTTGCGTAGGCTTGTAACCCGCCTTGTAAGCCAAAATGCTGTAATAGTATTCCATCCAGTTTAATTCATCATGTAGGCTTCTCAGCATAGTGAATAAGTATTGGTCTGAAGTGAAACGTAGTATATGGCGTTGCATAGCAATGTCGTATTTGTAAAACGAAATCACTTTACACGCAGGCAAAAATCTCCGGAAGGAGTGAAAAGTTGATTGAGGAAAATGACCGGCGGCTGATAGCTA
>CAZFOM010000028.1:0-3339 GCA_964520155.1 uncultured Rickettsiales bacterium | reverse complement strand
CCCTTCCGCAGTTTCCCAAAGAATTCAGCGTGAAATCATAGTATGTCAGGCAGACGATGGCTGATATATATGGCAGTATAACCGTCCACCCATCAATCCGTAGGCCCTGATTCTTTGGTTTTCGCCGCCGCAGCAGAAGAGGTTTTTGCGCCCCATACGGTGCGCCAGTACCCGCCGGACGTGAAATTGCCAAATCCCCAGCGCAGCCAGGAAACGAGCGAGAATGCGAGCCACAGTGCCCAGATGAGCATCAGCACGCGGTAAAACCACACCGATACGGAAACCACGAGCGGCTGCGGCAGCAGCGAAGCAGTAATATCCTGATACCAGCGCAGATCAGAAGCGTAAGATCCGTTGCCCGCAATGCGCATATCCGGCTGCCCCAGCAACCCGCCTTCGATACTGTCATAGAGAATGCCGATGCTGATGAGCGTGAGCAGTACGAGAGCGATCTGCATGAGGTTGAACTTCCACGCGCGTATGACCGACTCAGCAAGCCTTGCGCGATAGCCAAGCGCGAGCAACCAGCCGATTACCACCATATTGGCCACAATCGACGTCATACTCATGCCCAGCAGCAGCAGAAACCAGTGCCACATGGCAAGCGGGGTGAAGGGAATTTTGCCGAGCACAAACGCCATCAGCAACACCACCGGCAACCAGCTCCAGAACAACACCGCAGGCCCCATGGGCGGGCCAAATGTCATGAGGATCCAGCGATCTTGTGGCAGGATCATCTGCACATTCGCATTCACGCTGCGCGCAAGTCCGATATCCACCGCCGGACTTCGGTATGCGGGTATGAGCGGCGCATTCTCTTTCCACTCCACGAGAAAGCGATTGCTGCCAGGCACCAGCGGTAGCGACAACAGCCCGTCTTTGAGTTGCGTGGGCAGCGTCAATCCATCTTTCGACACCTGCTTCAAGATTGCACCCTGCGGCAGGCGTATCTCATGCTGCCCGCCAAGGCTGCTGCGAATACTCAGTGTAAGCGAGAGATCTGTCGATCGCGTGCTCGGTGTGACACGCAGCGTGGACTCATCCATCGTGCGGGTTTCGCCTTCCACGCCCTGCGGACGCAGCACGGTCACGGCAAGCGCCTCTCCTGGCCACGGCATCCAGCTCCACACGCCGCCTTGCTCCGGCATCACATTGAACGTTTCGGGTGTTGCCATCTCCGCTTCATAGACGCGGGGAATTCCCTGTGTCGTCACATGCCAGAGATTGGTTGCATTCAGTTTCCATACCTCGACCCAAGGCGTGTCAGTAGGCGCCGAAAGCGCCAACTGATCGACCGGATTCATCACCGATTGCCAGCTCACCTGCGAGACACCCGGATTAAACGTCGCTTCAAACTTGCCGTCTTTCACGGTGGCTTCGCCCGAGATCACGGTTTCACCGGTCAGCAGCGGAATACGAATAGCCGCCGCTTCATCGGCAGGCGTCAGACGCGAAATGGTGGTAAACACCTCCCAGCGGCTCCCCAGCACCAGCATGCGCTCCACCGAGTAAAACGGCGGGATGCGCGTTTTCTCAAGCGTATTCTCCTGCGCCTGACTTGCTTCCACTTTGGCTGTGCGAACGAGCTGTACCGAATTTTCGCTCACCCCGTTTTCGCGCACACCGGATACACTCCAGCCGTCAGCGAGCACCTGCGAGTAACGGCTCGTCAGCGGGAAGGTAATGCCCACCGAATCACGCCCCTGTGGCAGCGCACCCACCATGCGAATGCGGTGCACGCCGGTGGTGAGGTTAACGAGCAGATACCCGTCGCTTCCCACCATAAGCGATGGCGATTGCTGCTCGCCCACAATCACCGATTGCGGGCGCCAGTTTGCCACACTGCCAGGCAGCGGCACGGCGACATTTTCACGCGCGTGGATCTCCAGTTGCAACATGAGTTGGTTGCCTGAAACCTGAATCAGCGTGCGCGCCAGCGTGGCGCATTCCGGCAGGCAGGATGCCGGTTGCTGCTGGGCTTGCGTGAGTTTGGTTTTAAGATCGCCCAATAGTTTTTCTGGCGGGAACGCGCCGCTTGCTTCCTGTGCGTAACCCGAAGACGGTATCATCATGCTCATGGCAAGCACCATCAGCAGTGCCGCCGCCGCTGGTTTGCGCAATACCTCGCGCATAGGCTCCCAGTATTGCCGCACCAGAAGACCGATCAGCGCGATGAGCAGCACAGCGCGCACGCACGCGAGCAGCAGATTCATCGACGGTGAGATTAATGTCAGACGCATCTTCGCGCTCGCATCCACCGATCCATTCCACGAAAGCGTGATCCCGCGCTCGGAAATGTTGCGTGTGCCAAACCCCGTCTGCACGCGCGTGTCGGGCGCGTAAAGCTGATATTGCTGCGGGAGTGCAGCAGCACCTTTACCCTTAAACATCCCGCGCGCCATGAGCGAATCGGTCGCTTCCTTATTCCTCACTTCGTCTGGAGATGTCATCATCGGTGCAAGCGATTCTGGAATCGGTGCAGAGGCACTGTCGCCCATCATCTGCCCTTCTTCTCGCTCCTGCATTGTGCCTGCTACCCGCTTATCAAACGTTTCGGTGAGTGGAAACGCCGCGCGGTCTCCAAGCTGTGGATAGAGCGCTTCGCGGATATGATCGACGATAAAGGGCAGTGTGATAAGGAGCAGCGCCAGCAATGCCAGACGATGCAGCCAGCCCGTAAGCCACGCAAACCAGCCGGATGGCAGATAGTGCAACACCACCGACAGTGCCAGCAATGTCAAAAACAACGAGGTGAAAGCGGGCAGTTCGGGATGAATTAAAATCAACCCCAGCAACGTGATTGCACCCGCTCTGCGGCCGCTCCATTTGAGCATCGCTACCGCGGCCACCAGCACCAAAAAGATATCGAGCAGCGACCAGCGCTTGATCCAGCTTTCGGAGGCCGAATCCACACCCGAATAGCTCCATAATGACCAGCCTGGCGGTAAATACAGTGTGGCCGATACGCGATCAAACGTATTGTCCCAGCCTGCCACGGACATCACCCCACGCCCGTCGCTGCGGCTATTGGCTTGAAGCTGGATCGCCCCTTCCCGTACTTCGATGCCAGGTCGGGAAGCAACCCCGTCACGCGTTATCGTCGTGATATACTGGCTCTGACCATTGATGGTTGCGTTGCCCAGCGTGATGCCCTCGCTCACCTCCAGCCGGTTGCTGCGACGGATCGCGCCGGAGATACCGTCTTCAAACGTAAACCCCTTGCCGCTGTAATCGAGCCACAGCTTGCGGTGAATACTCAATTGATCGGGGGTTTCATCCGCAATGCCGCGTTTCTTTTCGGACAAGGCCAGCGTATCGCCGCCTTTGACATAATAGGAT
>CAZFOM010000027.1:0-17756 GCA_964520155.1 uncultured Rickettsiales bacterium | reverse complement strand
GCTGAATATCTGACAATCCCTGTTTGAGCGGGGATGTGTCTGCTGCAACACGCAGCGTGAGATCAGAGAGGTTCATATTGCGTATCTTTCCTGGCTGAGATATTCGACAAAGTATAAAAACAAGGCAGCGGAGCAAAACGTGAACTACAAAGCGCACATTGTGTTGGTCGCAGCAATTGCAGTATTTATTGGTATCCTCGCACTGGTCGGCCAGATGCGCGAGAAAGCCGCGATGGATAAATTGAATGATCCGGCACTGAAAGTGGATGACACGTTTTATGTGGACATAGAAAGCGCCACCTACGGCACCAACTGCCACGGACAGGATGTGACTTCCTCTGCCGCGCGCCCAGATTCCAGTCAGCTCGGTTCCGATGGAAAATACCGCATTGTGAGTGGAAACGCCACGGATGCGGTTTCCCGCCTATGCCAACAGCAGAAGACCTGTAGTATTTCTGTATCTGAGCGCAGCTTAGGTTTTGATCCGGCATCGGGTTGTGCCAAGTCACTGGATGTGTCGTACCGATGCTTCAGTTTTGACAAACTTCGTACCGCATCGGCAGCGCATCGCGACAAACTGACATTGGATTGTATCCCCGCCGCGTCGGGGTATTGATGATCGAACTCACTGTCGCAAAATTTGCAAGCCTTGGCGATATCACGCTGTTGAAATGGGCGGTGCTGTTTTGTGCTTTCGTGTTGATGCTGGTACTGCTGTACGGCGAAAATCGTAAAGCCCGATTGCATCGGGAGATACTCGCACAATCCATACCGAGTTGGCTTGCGAGTCTCGCCATCAAGCGTGGCTGGTACATTGTGGTGTTTTTTGCGATTTATATCCTGACCATCGTGTCCTACGATATCAAAATTCACAAACTGCATCTGCAGATGCCTACTATGGAGCGCAATCCATCTCAGGATCGTACAATGTCGGCTACAACCAATCCTTCGTCACAGGCAAGTCCCGCGACTCAAGCACTTCAAGAGATACCTCATCAAAAGGATCCCGAGAATCCGGCAACGCAGTCAGCAGTCGTCGGGCTATTTGAAAACATCACCACGTTTTCCGAAGAGAATGCCCAAAGCCAGTCGCACATGGATCGTTTGAAACAGAAATACGAACAACTGCTGGTGACCTATTACATACTTGAAAAATGTACCTATGCGTCAGTGGAGCAGTTTCAGTCCATTCAGGATTTGATATTGAACGACCTTCGCACCTCGGGTGGTGAAGTTGAGATATTGACGAAAATCGTTGATGCTTCAAAGGGTTTATACGACGAAATGTACAGTAGAACGGACTGTAAAGACCCGCGTATGCTACAGACCAAACAGCAGTTTGATGCAAATCTGCAACGGATCAAAACTCTGCGCTAGATATTGCAGCGCCCCTGAATACTTTAATAAATTCAGATTATTACATTTCTGTTACAGGCGATCGCTTTACGAATTTTTAGACAGTTTTAGGTAATATAATCATGTGTAAAACCGCATGTAGGGTGTACCTGCAGCATTTTTCGTCGGAACCATGGTGCGAAAATTTATACCATTAGTTGCTATTGTTGCGACCGTAATAGGCTTGTTTGCATACGCGTCACAGGTCAGGCCGGAGGTCGTGCGCGAACTGTTGATCCAAGTGGACGTGTTTGGCCTCACCCAACCCAGTCGTCATGAAATGGAGCGCAAGCGACATATAAACAATTTGAAAATCACCTGGGAAGAAAAACAGGTGTTGCTGAACCGCACGGTTTTCATGGGCGCGTCGGTTGACATGGTGCGACTGGCACTCGGCGAACCCAAAAAAACACTCCAGAAAGAATTGCCGGAACGCGGTGCAGCCATCTATCTGGTGTATTATCTTCCAAACGATAAGCGTCCAACAATTTTGGTGTTCGTTAAGAACGAACTGGTGCAGGCCTATAAAGGATCCGCACTGGATTTTGCACAGTGATCTGGAAATTGCTGCATCATCGCGCGAAGCTCGGATTGGTTGGCCGGTCTTCCTTCTGGCAAAGGATACATGGCGTGCCATAATCCCTTCAGCTCGCAAGGAGTCATATACCAGAAATCGCGTGCAGAGATTCCCAGAATAGATGCAAGTCGCATCCACTCAAACCACCGGTGATCATTCTGTTTCGGATGCGTGGGTTGCTCCTGCATATAATCCCCCCAGCGCGTAGGCAAGATATTCGCTTAGCGGTTTGACGAGCGTGGCAATCCCTGCATCGCAGACCGCGTTTCCTATTTGCTCTTTGCTTAGAGTTCCATTCACCATGCCGGTTTTAATGATTGCAACGACTTCAGATAACGTGAAGTTTCCTTCATGAAAACGTCTGGCGATTTCAAGAATACCACGCCCGCTTTCCTGTTCGAGACTACACAACGCCTGAAACGTTGGACGCAGAAGGATGGGTTGTGATCCGAGAAAAAACTCGACTTCACCGCGCATGGGATTGGGCATCGTTAGACAATCGTTGAGGTAATTGTGCCGGCGCTTTCAAAGGTGATGGCGTAGGTTTCTTCCCCATCAAAATTTCCAGATCGCTCATAGGAAGTGATCTGAAACGCGCCTGCGAATTTATCATTTCCGCCGAAATAAAACTCGTAGTTATTGATGGAATTCGAGAACGCATAGCCTCGCACCAGTTCTTCGCTACTAGTATCTGTAAAGACTCCATTTCCACTGAGGGTAATGGAGCGGATACCAGCGCCCGCAAGCAAGCTGCGCCATGCGCCGGAGTCTTTGTTGGTGGTATCCACCACCTGATTATTCAATACGAATCGCGTGGTGCGCAATCCGCCGATAGTGGTGAAAGTTTCGGGGCCGCCGCCGTTACCCACCTTGATGAGAACCAGCGAGCCTTTTTGTGCTGCCATGTAGAACTCCTATGTATGAATTAGACTTCTTCCGTTAGTGCGCGCAGACGAATGACGCCCTGATAAGTAGAGCCATCATCCTCGAGCGTGATCTGAGAGGATTCAAACCGCATCAGCACCAGCAGATGTCCTGTAAGTGACAGATTGCCCTGATGCAGCAATGTATGTACGCGCTGCATGATGTCGATTGCCTGTTTTTTACCGCCGTAACGGCTGAACACATGCAGCGTGACGGTGATCTGGGCACCGGACGAAGTTTTCGTCGACCAATCACGGCAGGCGGTTTCGCCAATAGTAATGTAGGGAAATGGTGTACCTTCCGGTACCTGGTCATAGATACCCTGAACAAGGGTAGTTAGCGTCGCGTCATTTACTAATGTTTGGTAGATTGCTTTTTGCAGCTCAAACTGACTAAATCCAGCCATGAGATGTCCTTCCGATCGAGTTTTTTGTTAAGATTAATTAAAATTAACTCGGGAAATATCCATATATTTGGTTAAAAAATGGTAAATTTATCTACAAATTTTGGTTTTATCCCACTTTTTTGTTGTAACTACATTAACTTTTTAATGATTCCACTATCAATGTTAAACCAAAATGATGCGTCTAGTGCCTTGCTAGTCTGTGCTGACACCGACATCTGTTCACTTTGAGAGTCTGAAAGTTGCATCTTGATATGATCTACCAAATAGCGGGAGATCAACTCGACCATCTTCTCTTCTACATGGCGAATAGAATCATGCATGTTTGTCACACCTCTTCATACGCCTCGAGTTGCAACACCTGACAGTTACCATACATGTCACGCACGGATTCGATATTTAATACGCGTGAATTAAATAGAAGCCGTTTACTGGTGGTAACATCGCTTCGGTAGCGCATAATCACGAGATACGACGTGCGTGCAGTAAGTTTGTTATGATCAAGCGATTCGTTCCCTTCTTTCACTTCAACATGCGCCCATAGGGTTGCGACATCCTGCCATGTGAGTGAGGCTCCTCCGATCACATCCGCAGTTCGTACCAATTGCTGCAGTGTCACGCGCTGCGACAAAAGCCCCGCGATGTCTTCGATGGATCTGCTCATAATCTCTTTTCCTGAAACGGGCGATACAGCGCTTCGATATCAGCGGAAAGGTGCGCTGACAGATCGCGCTTATCATACAGCCTGCCAATATGTAGAAACATCCCTTGCTTGATGGGGGCGGGCACATCGACCGCCGCACCATAGCCCGCCTGATAGACAATTTCCACGCGCGAGGCGATGAGAGAAACATCCAGCACCAGGTTTCTCTTGCTTGCATCTAAACGGTACAGCGTGGAGGAAATCACAGTGGGTTGGCCAAGTGCATCATAGGTAGTAACACTGGTCACCGACTGTATCGGGGCATACGCCAGTGGCGTGATGGGTTCGAGATAGTCGTCAAATACCATCTTCCAGCTTTGCGTAATGAGCGACTGGCGCAGGTACCGTTCGGCCGTTTGCCTTGCGACCACAATGAGCTGTGAAATCAGCGTATCGTCAGTGGTATGTTCCACGCGCAGATACGACTTTGCATCAGCAAGCGAAACGGGTTCAACTAAGGGCGCTACAACGCGCTCCAGCAGGCGATTCCTGTAGGGTTGCATGGGATCCTTCGTGTGTGTAATGGGAGATGGAGAGAGATAAATCGCGTATTGTTTACGGACAAACCACTGACCTAAACGATCGGAAACGTCGTACAGGCACTGAGCATAGTACCGGCGAACCTGCCATCCGTATTCGCAGCCGAAACGGGTTTCGAGCATACGGATTCGCACACAGGCAATAACAATTCACAAGAGGTTGTACTTAATACAGTCGTTTGAATTTAGAATGCCCCGTCTGCTTATCCTCTTCCGTCATCGCGAGGCCTTTAGGCCGTGGCGATCCAAAGCAAAAGATGGATTGCTTCGCTACGCTCGCAATGACGTCGCAAACGTCGGGGGAATATACACCCCTAAGGGGGATTAAACGATATAGTATGCAGAACGTTCTGCGCTAACGCGAGTGGCTACCGCCTGCGTTGAGAGAATGCATCAGGCGCAAATAGCCGGTTGCGGTACCGGCAAATTCAGGGATTACGGTGTATACAAACGAGAAGCTAGCGTTGTCCGCATCTTTGGCACTCATGCCGATGCCTTGCAATGTTTTGCTCGTTACTTTGCGAATACTGTCTGACACACCCGACAATGCCGTGCCTAGCAAAAGTACTGCACCGTAGTGAACACCACCGTCCCACAAACGTACTTTCCATTTATCGGCATCAGGCGTTTTGACCTTGAGCATGTGCTCCATCAATTTCTGCGTGCCAATACTCGATAGCAAACCCGCTGCACTGGATACACCGAATCGCACTAACGTGTCGGCAAGGCCAAATGCTTCTTCAAATGTGCTTTTTGGTTTTTCCTCAACGGTGTGTTCTGGGTCTTTCGGGCTGTGTTTTCCCTCAAAGAATTTTGCGCAAGAGCGAAAGAAATCGATGTTCGGTTCAATGACAGAACGTGCGAGAATTTCCTTTACCGCCTTGGATTGATTCGGCATGTAATCTTCCGCCAGAATCAACGCACCAGGCGCAACGAGATAGCTAACCCCCTCCCCCACGAGGAATGAGGTCGCCAGTCGTTTTTGCTGAGGATTCTGCGGGTAATACTTCATGCCATTCCAATACTTTTACACTCGCTAACATACTAGCGTAACTAGGTGGTTTGGAATGTGAAGATTTCGTTACAAAACAGTCTGTTTTGGGGCAGTCAAGACACAATCTTAGAGTGTGTCCTCAATTACGCTAGCGCGATAGCGAAAACATAGGGTTACGAGAACCGCAACGCAAGTGTACATTCAGTACATGCGTAGCGGAAGCGCAGTAACCCTATGTTTGCAGTGCGCGATAGTAGTAATTGAGGACACACTCTAGGATTGATTGTCACCCTGCTTATGCTCGGACAGATTGGAGGCGATACTGTGAGCCTGTTCGGCATCAGGAATATCCATCATCATCTGATGGTTAAAACCGTATTCAGTTTCCATTTTCTTCTTCACGTCGTCGGACGGTTCACCCTCACCTGCTTCGATGATCACGCCATAATCTTCAGGATAGAACATGCCGCTTTTCTGGGCTTCCATGAACTGCTCGAGCTTATCGGCTCGAACCGCTACATAAGCAAAAATCGGTTTTCCATCGGGGTTTTCACCGCGCACCAGCAATACGCACACGGTTTTTTCGGCAATGACCTGCTCAGCTGGGGATAGACGACTCAAGGCACGCATCCTTTTTTTCTGTTATTTCCAGTGTTTAACCATATCGGATGCGAAAATGGTGGTCAAGTTAAGGCTTCGTGAAGGCTTTTTTCATGTTCGTTAATCAGTGGGATGTGACAAATATGCAAAAAATTGGGAGGCTGGTGAAGCCAGCCTCCCGAGGGGACAGGGAAACACTAACTAACTGATAAGACTAAATAACTGGAGCAACAGATGGGCTACCTTTCAAGGCAATAACGCCTATAGGGGTACCGACCGAATGGGTGCCAGTAGGCGTAGCAACCGCCTTGACGTAACGTTTGCCTCCCAGATACCCAAAACCATAGGCCGTGCGATCTTTTGCGGCAGAATCCACCACAACAGTTTGAGTGGCATTCAGCAGGCCGGTTAAGGGGACATCTGCATAGGTCGAGTCATCATCACTATGCTGGAGCTTAAGCGTCCAGTAAACAGAACCCGAGAGCGTGTCACCGGACTGACCAATGGCAAACACGATGATCGAGCTGTAAAATCCCTGTAGGTCAATGGCTGATGACGTTTTGGTGGCGGTGGAGTTGACAGGGTGCAGTGCCTGTGCAACCGCAATGTTATGATAGAGATCTTGCATAGTATTCTCCTAAAAAGATGAGTAGCGTTAGGCGAGCTTGAGCAGCTTGATGGCTTCAAAGTTGGTGACGTCACCGCCCACACGCTTGGTGGTATAGAACTTCACGAATGGTTTATCCGTGAACGGATCACGCAGGATGCGGATCGAGATACGATCCACAATCAGATACGCTGCTTTGAAATCCGCGACTGCAACCGACAGGCTGTTAGCGCCTGCATTGGGCATATCGGATGCCATCTTCACAGGCACTCCCATCAGAGTATCGGGTGCACCGGCAGCAAGACCAGGCTGCCAGATATACTGATTAGTATTATCCTTAAGCAATCGAACCGCCTGCACGAGCGAACGGTTCATCAGGAAAGCAGCGCGTTTGCTGTAGGGTTCTTTGAGTGCATAAAACAGTTTGATCAAACCATCTGCAGTGACGGTTGCGGACGTGCCGGAGTTCACCTGCTCGATCTGCCCCCAGTTGGTTCCGGCCGGATAGGTCAGAAATCCGCGTGGCTGGCTCACACCATTACCGGAAACGAAAGCGGTGCTTTCTTTACGCGAAAATACATCGGCGACTTTATCGGCAATCCATTGTTCGATATCCACAGCCGAGTCATCCACCAGTTTCTGGGTGGCTTTGGGTTGTGCAAAAATTTCAAACACGGGAATAGTCCGCTTACCCACCTGTGGGGTTGTGGTATCGCTAACCGGAGAGGTTTCGGTCGTCCAGCCACTTGCCGCTTCATCACGATCTTCGATGATCTCAAGCGAGTCGGTGGAAATAGTTTCAACCGTGGCAAGCGCACGAATCGGGGAGGATTCACGAATAATCGAAACGATATTCTGCGACAGGGTCGGCGTCACCAGATACCCGCCGTCCGAATCGGAGCCAACCGATAATGCTTTGGTCTGGATGTGTTCGAGACCGGCATCCAATCCTTTACGCAGGTAGTTATGAAACGCCTGCTTGTATTCGCTTTCGTATGCCGTGCCGGATTGGAACGCATGTGCCGCTTCGCGTGCGGGACGCGAAAGCGATGTTTCCACTGCATCCAGACGGGCGCGATAATTGTCCATCGCGTGGCCAATTTTTTCCAGATGCTCCATATAGAGGGGATCGGCGCTGCCCTTGCGCTCAAGCTCCTTAAGTCGCGCATCGTTGATCTGCTTGAATTGTTCGTAATCGCGACCGAGCGCCTGAACGCAGTCGGTCACATGGGATACTGACATGTCCATAATAATCCTTTATGAAAGGGGTGAGAGAGTTAAAAACACTTCATTGCCTGGGGTTGCCATGCATGAATTTCTGATTTCCGCATCGATTGGCGGAGCGCTGATTGTGCTGACCTGTTTGATTGTCTATGAAGTATTGCGCGTGGTCTGGGGCATCCTACCGCGGCTGACGATACCGCACCGTATGCGTATTCTGGTGGTAATCAGCGCCGTGTTCATTGTTCATATCGTCAACATCTGGATTTACGCCACAGCCTATTATCTACTGATCAATCATTTTGGATTTGGATCGCTGTCGCACAGCGTATCATTAGCAAATGCTGTGCACCCAACCTTCTGGGATGTGCTGTATTTTTCATCCGTGACATACAGCACGGTCGGATTTGGCGATCTTCTGCCTACGGGCGGATTACGTCTGATCGCAGGCGCAGAAGGCATCAACGGGATCATCGTGATTGGCTGGACAGTATCCTTCACCTATCTGGCGATGGAGAAATTCTGGACACTGTCGGGGTCTAAACGTTCCTGAGTTTACACCTGAGATTCTCAATCGCATCGCAGAGCGTAATCAATTCACCTTTGGCGCGCGCATGTTTCCAGACATCGTATTCATTCTGATGAAGTACGGCTTCCTGATCGGGCAGGCGCGTCTGCGATTTTACAACGGTGACACGCGCGGCATCGTTGGCAGGAAACGTGACCAAACTGATTTCCCAGAGATCCAGTTCGGTAATAAAGCGCAAATTTTTATGCACATCATAGTGATGGCGGGTGGGGATATAGCCGATGCTCAGTCCATTGATGCTTCCGCTTTTCAGCAGCAGATAGGCTTCTTTAGCGCGTGTAATAGAGGTCATCAGGCGACCTTCGACATACAACCCCCGCTGGTCTTCAAACAAATGAGTAAAAACACCGATCGGTTCCTGATGGTTATGTTGCCACAGGAGACGAATGCGATCCCGATGCTGGGACAAGCTCTTTTCAAACGCACCTCGAACAATGACATCGCGCTGGCTATCGGGCACATCAAACACGCTGGCATAGCCTGCAAAATGCCCGTCTCGCTCAAGGGTTTTGATATCCAGACTCAATGAAAGGCGTTTACGACTCACCGTGTGAGATACGTTCATCATGACCTCGACGTAAATTGTTACCGTTTGATGACAATGCTGTCACGCAATGTTCATCCACTGCGTGTTTTCAGTGTGATAAGGTGGAAGAAGATATGGATTCGCTTACAACATACTCTGATAATGACGCATCAACCGCTCACCCCAATCTTTCGGATCTGGGACGCCGGTTTGGCAGGCTCGTCACGCATTCAGATACGCTGCCGGAAGCAGACTTCAAAAAATGCAGCCGCAAAGGTGCGCATAGCGTGGTATCAGTAAAAAATCCACGCACGCTCCTTGATGTGCTGCGCTGGACAGATCAGGATCGCTACAGTTTGTTAACCTCGTAGTTTTGGAAATCCGAGCAGCGTCCGCTTTTCGTCATCGGAAAGGAAAGTAGCCTGATTTACCCGTTCCCAGAGTTTTTCCCGTCGTACGCTTAGTGCACTGATACTGTTACTGTCATACGTTAGCATCAGACGATTACCGTATTGCGGAATGAGCCATTGATTAAGTGCATCGCAGAGCTGATCCACAATCGGCAGGATGGTCTGCTCCCATAGCGCAAGTCGCGCTTCGGCAAGATTGGAGTAAGTATTGTCGCCAGGAATACCGAGTAATTGCGGCGGCACACCGAAAGCCAGTGCAATATCGCGCGCGCTGCTGTGTTTAGCATTGATGAAATCCATATCCTTAGGCGACAGGCTCATCTCGCGCCAATCCAGTCCACCTTCCAGCAGCACCGGTCGTCCGGCATTCTGCGGGCCGGAAAACTGCTCATCCATCTGCATTTTCAGCCGCTGATACTGTTCTTCCGACAGGGTCGTATGCTGATCGGATTTCACCACCAGCGCACCGCTTGGACGCGCACCGTTTTGTAGTAATGACTGATTCCACGCTCCCGATTGATTGTGCTGATCGATACTATAAGCAGCGGCTTCGATCGGTGACAGGCCATACCAGTCATCAAGAGGATGAAAGCTCTTAAGATGTAATATGCTGGATTTGCCGTTGATACGATTTACCGGAAAATCACGATATGTCTCTCTGCCCTGCCCGTCTCGAATAGCATACCGGTAAGCTGCGGGCACACCACCATGTCCTGCGATCACACTCATGCGATCAGGACGCAAGGTATAGAGTTCACGCGGTGGCGATGCATCCGGGCCAATACCCTGAATGTAACTATTACCACTGATCAATCGGTAGCTGATGACCGATTCAAACAACTCCGAACCGCCCTGAAAGGGATTGGGTTTGTTAAGCAATGACAGCGCAGGATGATGGGAAATAACTCGTGTATCGCCTTGCGCGCTGTGTTCCAGTAATTTCCAGTCGATGCTCGCAGCTCCGCTTGCGATCATATGAATCGAGCGGTATGCGATCACATTCTTGATGTAGGCTTCTTCCGCAAATTTTCCGTATTCGCGGGCGCTCCACACGGGTTTTCCAGGTTGCTGCATATAGGTCTGATACGCATTCAGACCATACTGCTTGGAAGCCACGGAGGAGTGCTTCTTGGCAAAGCCAAAGGTTTTTGCAAGCGTCGTAAGCCACGAAGCCGATGCAGTGCGGGATGTAGTCATGCGATACCTTATTGAGTGGAAGCGATATGATCACGACTGGAGAGGATGCCGTGTCACACGATTTCGATCGTATATTTACAGTGTGGGATAGAAGTGCAATGTCCGGAAGGGGAAAAAATTACACGCGTGCGTTTTCTGTAGAAGCATTGGTTTTGCTGGCTTCTTCCGTAAAGGATCCGCGCGGAGAAATCGAGGCGGTAGATTTTCTTCCAACACGCTCAGAAAATGTTGGAGCAGCAGAATCGACCGATTCGCCTTTCAACTCGGTGATCGTAGCTTCAGTGGCTGCCAGCTTTTCTTCAAGCAGTTTAATGCGTTCTCCACGTTCCTGAAGCAATGCTTTTTCTGCGTCCGCTTTTCGCCAGCCTTCACGAAACGCCGGCACCATGACGAGATGGCCGATCAGATACCCGATACCACTAGCTGCCGTGAGAGAGGCCATGATGTCGCTGATTTTCTGACTGCCGTTACCGGAGCCATTACCAAGTTTCTTTTTAATCCATTCAAACCCACCTTCAATTTTATCAATTGAGGTGCGAATCCATTGCACTTTGTCTTTGCCGAAATACAGAATCGTAGCAATTCCAAGCGTACTGAGTACGGTAGCAAGTAAACCGACATTGCCTGCCTCACCCATTGCCTGAGTGAAGCGGCTATTGCCGATTGGTCTTTCGTCGCTAGCTACATCGTCCGGTGTTTTTTTCATACGAACATCATGTTTTTCCGTGGGAAAACACTAACACAAGCATACACTGTTTCGTGTGAACATTTGGTTACAGTTCGCAGTTGCTATGGCTGACGAATCTGACTAAACTGACCGATAATTGAACAGGTTAGCCATAGGTTGTGTATGCCGTATGTTCCTTTGAATGTGGTTTTAGATCGGATGTTGCCGGTAAACGGTACCGTGAATCTTCCCTACCCCAGCGGGCGAAACGAAGGTTATTTCTTTTCGGGATTCAATCACACCATGTCCATTGACGGGGCGTTTTTTCGATGCCCGCGTGATTTCATTATTTCCACACAACCGGATCGCATTGTGATGACGTGGCGTGGGGGATTTGCCATTCCCACGGGAGCGATACTAAACATTCAGCTCGAAGCGCCTGGCGGCGATTTCCATTTCGATCAGCGCACCGGTGTTACGGTGCAGAATATGGTAAGCGCGCCGTTATATTTGGTGAATTTAGGTTCACCCAACGCGTCACTGCCTGAGTTTTATGTTGCAAAAACAACGTCAGCGTCACCCAAGGCATTCAAAATTGCGAATATCGCTTCGGATTGCGCACGCAATGTCGTGATTCATTCGGATCAGGATAATGCACATTGCGCGTTTACAATTGAGGGAGAGGATTTATACGGGCGCGGGATGTTAGAGCGGATGGGTGGCCCAGAGGAGAACCATCCAGCAGAGGGCAATAAAGCCTTCTTCAAAGTCCATCGCATTACGCCCAGCCACCCCTGCAACGGCAATGTGTGGATCGGCACCGGAAATAAACTCGGGTTGCCGACCTTTCTTCCTGCACCTGGATATCTGCTGCGAGAGATCATCAACGGATTGGCCGTAAACGGTGGAACTGTCGTCAGCGGAGAAACGCGACCACCCGCTGCCACGACCGGTGACTGCCGTGGCACCTACACGCCGCCGGAAGATATTCCCTTAAATGGTAAAAACAGCGTCCATCTGTTATTGTCTCTGCCGAACCCGGGCAACATCGGATACCCCGATTATACAGGCTGACAGTTACACGTTCCGGATTCTGGGGTTACGATAATTTTCTTCGCGCAGCCAATTCAGGAACTGGCTCAAAGCATCTACCTGATCGTCGTGTTGCCCATATGGAAATGCGAGCAATTCGGTTTCAAACACGGACAGCCAAGGCGACTGTTGTGGCAGATGGATCGCACCGGACGTAATATAAGAAGTGACCATGGAAAACCGCAGTAGCTTATCAAGTTTTGGTTTGATGGCCTGAATCGGAAAGTGGTGCGTGCGCATCAATTCCTGCACCAGCATCTGACCACTCGCCTTATCTTCGATGAGTATCATATGCGGCTGGTAGCGTCTGGCGTATTCAGCGATGGTACGCTTTAATTCAGGATATTCCATGCGTACGCATTGTACATCCAGTATGTACCATGCACCATCCGCAAACCCGAACGTGATACCCGCGCTTGCATCGTTGTGCGGCGAGGATTTAATCGCCGTATCCCACGATTGCACAATACGATCGAAGCGTGAGGGAGCCACCGTGTAGCGTGGGAAGTGATTGCGCTGAATCAGGCTTGTGCACTCATCCAGTGGTTGCTGTTGATACTGTGCGGCAAAGGCAATCGGCCCCAGATCCCGCTGTGCCCGCTCGATGGCCTCCATGTTTTCCCGTGCCTGATGCAGCGGTTCGTTCTCGATGCGCATGTAGTCGACAGAACCAAAATGATAGTGCGTTGCACTTGGTGCAATGGCAGGAATTACCACCTGCTCCCATCCGCCTTTTTTAAGCAGATGTCCGGTTAGATCTTCCGGATGCAGACGCTGCATGACCACCACCATAACACCTGTATTTTTATCATTCAGGCGGGTGGAAAACGTATGATCGAACCAGCGGTTAGCCAGTGCGCGCGTTTTGTACCCCACCGCCTGAATCGGGTGCAGTGGATCGTCCACGATCAGAAAATCGCCTCCCTCACCGGTAACGCTTCCACCTACGGATACCGCCAGACGGAATCCCCGCTTCGAGGTCACAAAGCGGTGTTTTTGATTTTCACCGCTCAAGATTCGCGTGTGAGGAAACGTCTCCTGATACCAGGGAGACTGCATGATGATGCGTGCATCCTGCGAGTGCTTGATGCTGAGCGATGAAGCGTAGCTAGCAGCAATAATGCGTGCGGAGGGGTCATGTCCGAGGATGAACGCAGGCCAGCTCACAGTGATGCAATGCGACTTGAGCGAGCGCGGTGGCATATTGAAAATAATCCTGCGCAATTTCCTTTGGCGTGCCGCTTCGAGATATTCTGCGATCAAATCAATATGCCAGTTGGTAAGGAATGATTGTTCAGGGTTGGTGGTAAGAAATGATTGCCGTATGAAACTGGTAAAGTCCTGACGCAGGATACGTCGCTGCAGTCCGGCCAATGCCTGATGATCTGTGGGTAATTCCGTCATTTTTGAATGGATTAGAAAGGTGGTTTTAAGAAAACGCTTGTGGTACAATGAACGAGAGATGGGAGTGTATGTATGAAAGCTGTTTCGTTACCTGCAAACACATGGAAAGAGGATGTCGCGCTGCTCGTGGACTTTCTCTACGGCACTGAGCAGCGTACCCGCAGAACACTATTCTTCTGTATGCTGGGTCTTGCGTATGCGACTTTGATAGGTCTTGGTGAGCAGGCTCAGACGCTCTCTGCGCACTGCGTCATGTAGAAGACTTCTTGCGGCGCTCAAGATACGCCTCGAGTAGCGCCAGATTCACCTCGCTACCTTCTTCAGTGGTTGTTTCGTTTCCGTCATTTTCTGGTAGCAACTTGGTGATCAGTGCAGCGACCTTCGCAAGCATTCCGATCAGCTGATCCAGATTCTTTTCCGCATCCTCTGGTTCTGCGCCCCCTAAAATACGGCTTGCGCGCACCTCGATATACACGATTGTATCATGCAGCAGGCGATGGATGCGTTCAAAATCCTCCTTGCATTGATGCACCGTGGCTGCAGGGGGCGTGGTGGATGATTTCTTTCGTGCCAATGTCTAGGTTTCCTGAATCTATCTTTTTCGAGCATCCCATAATCTGCACATCGCCGGAAGAGGATAAAAATTGCTTCCCATAGATAAAATTTAGGATATATCCTAATTTATGTTTTTTATATTCTTAATAATTATGGGGGCTTAAATATGGTTCAGGATATATCTAACAGACTCACCTATTCTCACAATTCATCTCTTGAATCGGCATTGCCAGCACAACAATCTCCAGCCAGTGAACCGCTGGATTATGATCCGGTGCGCGGTGAACGTGCCTTGTGGCAGGCGGTACTGACTCAGGCTTTGATGGATGCGCGATGCGAGTCCAAAAAAAGCGAATTTCGTCAGCATAAACATCAGGCAATTCGCTGGCTGCTTGGCAGAAGTGAGGATTTTTTCTGGGTGTGTAATCTTGCCGATCTCGATCCGCATTATGTTCTGCAGAAAAATCGTGAGGCGTTGAGTCGTAACTGTCGCTGGCGAGCCGAAGCAGGCCATAAATCCTCTGTTGCAAAAGAGGTCACACATGGCATTTAACCGCAAGCGTGGCAGGCCAAAAGCAACCCCCGTTTCTGAACCCAAAGATCTGGGAACACAGGAACTCATCAAGAAAAGAGCATATCAAGTGACTGCCGAAGCGATCGACCTGTGTTTAGAGAAAGGGTTGATTTCGATCGAGCAGCATTGGTGTGCGTTGCATTTGCGCTGGCTCTATACCCTGCGCTACGGGGTACCCAGCGTAAAAGCCATCGATCCCACGCATTTCGGTGGAAAAACCGTACCCTGTGATAGTGCAGAGTGGCGGCGTGAACGGGAGAAGGAGTATCTCGACGCGCTACAGGCCATAGGCTCGGCCAGACGCGTGAAGCATATTCTGGATATCTGTATCTTTGGCTACCGCCCCGCTTTCTTGCAGCGGGCACGATCCGACGTAAAACATTTACAAAGGAATTTCGAGGAAAAAAATCAGCATCTGGAGGATATACGCGCGGGGCTTGAGGCGCTCGTGAAATGGTGGTGCCGTCGTAAACCCGCTACGGTTTCCGCGTAAACGGATAAAGCATTTGCCCGACGAAATCCTCAGGGATAGTTTCGGTGGGTACGCCGAATTTCTCGGGTAATTTTCCCTTGGGCATATAAAACGTTCCAAAGAGGATATCGAGAATGGGAAATGTCGGTGCAAAATTTTTATCCATTCCTTCTTCTTGTGACGTGTGGTGCCAGCGATGAAAAACCGGACTCGCAAGCACATAGCGAAACGGCCCGTATGTCCAGTTCAGATTGGCGTGTACCACACAGTTGTAGATCATATTGAATGGCGCGAGCACCAGAAACGCTTCGGGCGAGAACCCCATCAGAAACACAATCGTGCCAGTGAGAATGGAAGAGATCAGTACATTGACCGGATGAAAGCGCAGGGCGGATAGCCAGTCGAGCTGCTCTGAAGAATGATGAATGGAATGGTACTTCCACATGCCTGTGTGATGAAACATGCGGTGCGCCCAGTACATCAGAAAATCCTGGATAAAAAGAACCAGAAACACCTGCAGCCAGAGCGGCAGATCTTTCATCGGGCCATACCCCACGCCCGCAACCTCCGATATGGCCGCATCATCTCCCCAGAACACCAGTACCAGCCCAACTGCCACAATGAGCTGAGAAATTTTGTTGTACAGAATCGGCATCACGATCCAATAGACTGCGTCTGTGATCGAATCCTTACGCCAGAAAGGTTGATGTTTGATGTTGGGAGTGAGCACCGCAAGCAGCGAGAAGGTGACCGCAAACATCCCCATCCAGTAGAGATTGGTGAATACATGTTTAGGGTCAACGATTGTAGCTAGCCAATCCATCTCTGTTCGCGTACTGTTTCGGCCATTGTAACAAAATTTTTAGTGGGGGGCATCATGAATAGATGGCAGCAGATATCCATTAGTGTAGTTTTGTTTGTGATGATACCGATCGCGGCATAGCAGCTCCCAAATACCCCTACCCTCCCAGTCTAATTAAATCCTTCATGGAAGGGTGTGCAACCGATGCAACTTACCGGGAATTCTGTGATTGTACCATCAACCGCCTGCAAGAAGAGATGAGTTTATATGACTTCATCGAACTGGGAAATAGCGATGGAAACGCGCTGGAGACTGATTCACGCTTTCAGGCATCCGCCAATACATGTTTATCCAAGGTAAAAGTGCCAGAATAAGTTCGCAAAAAAACAGCCCCCATACGGGGGCTGTTCTTTAACGTAAACCAGCGTTGAATTAGCGCTGAGCGTTGGTCAGAGTGTTGGACACCGTGCCGAACGAGTTTTTCAGAGAGTTACCAAGAGTGGTCATTGCTACGATCGCAGCAATCGAGATCAGAGCAGCAATCAGGCCATACTCGATGGCGGTTGCGCCGGACTCGTCTTTAAGGAAAGAGTTAAGGGTTTTCATAAACGATACTCCTACAAAGGTGAATACGCTGAACAATTCAGCTACGGTTACTATACCACTTTGAGGACAAAAAACAAAGCTAGTTGTTGAATTTTATATGAAATACATAAAATTTTAGATAAATGCTTTGCTTTCCTATCACGCCTGCCGAGCGTTAATTTGTCGGCAAGCGTGTAGAAAAGTGCTGTTTTCCAGCTTGTTATCGCTGCGCGTTGGTAAGCGTGTTGGAAACGGTACCAAACGAGTTGTTGAGCGAGTTCCCAAGCGTCGTCATTGCGACAATGGCGGCAATCGAGATCAAAGCGGCAATCAACCCATATTCAATGGCAGTTGCACCGGATTCGTCTTTGAAGAAATGGTGTATGTTATGCATAGTGGCTCCCTTAACGATATGTTTAACGAACGGCAGAATCCATGGAATTTCCGGCACTGGAAAACGGGCTTGAGACCCCTTGGCCTGTGTCGGACACCGCCACAATAATCGCCATCGCGATGAACGCCAGAATGAGAGCGTACTCGATGGCGGTTCCTCCGAACTCACTTTTTACAGAGTGTTTGCGGTTATTATCCATTGCAGCTACCAGTGACTTGAGCATAGCGCACTCACACAAAGATCACAACAGAATAGTATATTGATTTTTAATCAAAATCGGCAATAAAACCTGTCAAAATCCATGCACCAATCTAATTCGCCTGACGGCGCAGGAAAGCAGGAATATCGAGATAATCCTCTTCACTTGCTTTGGTCTGCTTAACCGTAGCACGGGTCGGTGCGGCAGGTTCTTCGCGCACGGGTTCGCTTCTGGCGAGCTCCATCCGAGGTTTTTCCATGGGACGCGCAGTAGCAGCTCGTGGTTGTTCTGCACCCGATGGGGAAGTCAACGCATCTTTGACCTTGG
>CAZFOM010000026.1:0-18123 GCA_964520155.1 uncultured Rickettsiales bacterium | reverse complement strand
GGGCATTTCGGATGCCTGATGCGCCGCCCTGAACCATCGCCGCATATCCTGAAACCGCTCGGGATCTGCCTGATTAAACCCGAAGATGGATTGTTTCTCATCCCCCACCACAAAAACCGTACGCGGGATGCGGCGGCTACCTTCGCCGTGAAAGAAGCCGTCTACGATATAGCGAATGATTTCCCATTGCGACGGCGCGGTATCCTGTGATTCATCGAGCAGCAGGTGATCCAATCCGCCATCCAGCTTGAACAACACCCACTGCGCAGAATCCTTGACCTTCAACAGATCTTTGACCGCAAGAATCAGATCCTCGAAATCCAGCAGCGCATATTGCTCTTTCAGTGCGCCGTAGACCGATAAAATCGCTTCTGCGAGCACCAGCATCTGTTCCGTGCTGCGATACACTCCCTGCCCTTTGCACGCCGCCACATACTTCTCCGCACGCGCCTGTTCGTGTAATATCACGTCACTGACGATCGCGTGTTTCGTTGAGAGTTTTTTTGTAAAAAGATGTTTTTCTGAGTAGAGATCCCCATCAGCATTCAAAAAACTTGCCTGATAGATTTGAACAGCATTTGCTCGTTCTTCATTCGTGGTTTGGATCCAGCGCAACAGTTTCTTACCCGTTTTTTGATCGGTAGGGGTATCGCTGGTTTGCAGCAATTCTGCGACGATTGCCAGATCCCGCCACTGCGCGTCGGTGTAGGTAAAGAAGCACTCGACCATATCCTGCGTCGTAGCATCCATCGCGCAGCCATATTCGCTTTCCAGACGTTTTTGCAAGTTATCAAGGGTGATCTGTATCGAATGAGGCGGTTCAATCAATCGCTGCAGTTTCGCCCGCGATTTAATGATCTGCTTTACCAGATCTTCAAATGAGTTTTCGGTAAGGGTTTGCGTGAATGCACGCAGTACAGAGGTAAGCTCTGCTGAATTACCTTTCTGCCGGTTAAATAAGATGTGCACCGATTGCTCGAGCAATGCATCCGCCTTGCGGTCGTCAATAACCGTGAAATGCGGAGCGATACCGGCCTCAAGGGGAAACCGGCGCAGCACATATTGGCAGAACCCGTGTATCGTTTCGATACGCACGCCGTCTGATGAATCCACTACGCGGGCAAACAGCGTGCGCGCATAGTTCATGCGCTCTTCATCCGCAGGCGTGCCCTCAAGCTGCGTAAGCTCATCGCGTAACGTCTTGGGATCGGCCACCACCCAATCGGAAAGCCGTTGATATATCCGGTGTTTCATCTCTGCTGCGGCTGCGTTCGTGTAGGTCAGGCAGAGGATTTTGGACGGGGTATTTCCCGACAAAAGCAGGCGCAACACGCGATCGGTCAGCACGCGTGTTTTGCCCGAACCGGCATTTGCCGAAACCCACACCGACGAGCGGGGGTCAGAAGCCGTATGCGCCGCCTGAGACATAAAAATTAGGTAAACCCTAAGGAAATCATTATAAAATCTTAACGATTGGGGCGTAGAATGAAAGCATGAAAAACGACAAACCGGATAGCGATTCGCTGTTACATACGGCACTGGGAGAAAACGTGGTGTTTCTGCCGGCGGTGCTCAATGAAACACTGATGTTGCTGCTCGAATCGCATCAGTATTTTCAGGAATACGGGTTGTCGGATCAGGCGCAGATGAACTCGCGCGATCGCTCGTTTTATTGCTGCGAGATGTCGCGCATCACCATGCGCTTATCGTGCGTGATGGCGTGGCTCACGGTACGCAAAGCTGTCTATAGCGGTAAGATCACGCATCAGGAATCCATCGAAAAATTCCGGCTCGATTGCCGTGATCTCTGCCTGCACCAGAATATCGAGGCCGAATCGGTGCTGCCACCCTATATGCGCCAGTTGCTCGACCGCAGTTTCGAGCTGTATCGCCGCGTTGGACGGTTGGACGAGGATCTGGTGAGCAACCCCTACGCCCAGCAATACCGGATTTAGAGACTGGCTATAGAGCATTTTCGCTTTTGTCTTGCACTAGGCGTGAACCACGCGGTGTGTTACCATAGAAATTGCATCACACTCAGAAAGTTTTTTCCGCCACTTGTGGAGTCATTGCGAGCGAACGCGAAGCAATCCAGCTTTTTCTGGATCGCCACGCACCTTCGGTGCTCGCGATGACAAATACCCCACTACTTGCGCGGGGTTTTTTATTAATTATCTTGCGGAGAACAGTGCCTAGATATTATTCGTTCCACTCGTCGGTGCGGGCAAGCTGCTGATACGGATCCTTCTTGGCATAGGCATCTGCAAAGGGCTTGGCTGCATAGGGCATGTCTGACGCATCATAGGTTGCGATCAGGCGATAAAGCCCTTCTCGGGTATTTTCAATCAGCGTGGGAAGATCCATGTCTTTTCCTAGCATCCCCTCTACAGTTCGGATCTCAAGCCCGTCTCTTACGTTACCCATTTTCCAGTATTCCAGCGCGTGGACTTCTTTCTGCGTGAGCGTACCAAATTGACCATGACGGGCGATCAGGTACTCAAGCGGCATCTGCGCGTTGCGACCAGAAATAATGTCCTCCTTCTTGGCCGTGCCTCCGGTTTTGTAATCCACGATGGTAAGCCCGCCACCTGGATATTCTTCGATACGATCCGCGATAGCGGTGAGCGTGAAACCGCCCGCAGGTGCATTAAACTGCCATGCTCCCTTCACTTCCGGATGCACCCGTCGCACATGTTCGCGCCGCCCCCGTTCTTCTTCAATAAATTCTGCCGCAATCACTTCAAACCGGTTCCACCAGAACGAAGCGGTAGAGGGTGTGCTGTTGATCGTCTCCATGCGCGCTTTTCCGATTCGCAGTAACTCCGCAAGAGGATCTTCCGGCAACGCTTCAGGAAACAATGTGGTGAAGCGATCCAGCACCGCATGAACCATCTCACCAAACAGCCTGCCGTTGAGATCTTCTTCAATGGGTTCAAGTGCATAAAGCCTGAGTATTTTTCGCGCATAAACCTTGTAGGGATTCTTGAGCAAATCCTGCACGGAGGAAACAGATAACGCTCTGGGTCGGGCGTCAAGTGGCGGTGAAGGCTCTGGACGTGATTCGGGTTGCCGATGCTGCACCGCATCAAGCTGTATTGCCCAGCGTTTCAATTCGCGCGCACGCGCAGTCAATGCATCAAGTGGAACGTGTTGTGCTTTGCACAATGTCTTGAGGCGCGAAATCCAGCGCGATTCGATGGTGGCTACGCCGGATTGTTTTGCCGCCCGCACCAGGCAGATCTCGCGCGCCGCAAACGCACCGCACCAATCATGTGCAGACTGGCCAATGCGCTGTTCAGGGGAAGGCAGGCCAAGGGTTTTGCGCATGGGACGGCTTAGAAACGGATCAGCGGCGACGGTCTGCGGCCATTGCCCTTCGTTCAATCCGGCCAATATCACACGGTCATAGTGCAGCAACCGCGATTCCATGGGGCTGACAATATGCAGCCTCGGATGGGTGCCATAGGTCGGGCGGTAAGTTGCCTCTGATAACAGCCCTTCCAACCATGGAGTGATGCTGTCGGTTTGCAGCGTATCCGCTTCATCCACGCTGCCCAATAGTTCCGTAAGCCAGTTCCAGAGCACTTCCCCGCCCTGCACTTCCCATAGCGGCGTTTCATTCCCCGAAGAGCATTGCTCGAGCGCCTTCACCAACTGGGTAATAAAAGAAGAAATGGGGGTATCTTTTTCGTTATACATCGCATGGAACGGTGAGAGCACCGCATCCAGATCACCCAGAAACCGCTTGCTTTCCTCATCCGCTTCTTGCCCGTATGCGAGAAGCTCCTGCCAGTTTCGGATGTGATGATCGCGGATAAGTGTGCGTTCGATATGCCTTGCTAATTGGCGACATTCAACCGTGCTGCGGTGCAGCGAAAATACGGGATGTTTGAGAAATGATAGCAGGAATACCATGCCGGCATCGGGCGAAATGACGCTTAAACCTTGTTTGAGAAATGATCCGGCAACCGTGGATGCAAGCGGCATACCGGCAGAATCATCGAGCATGATCCCAAAACGCTGCATCACCGCAGATACACGGCGCGCTAACATCCGATCCGGTGTCACAAGCGCGGCGGTTGCCCGAGGCGACTCCAGCACTTCCCGCAGCAGGAGGGCAATCGTCTGTGCTTCGTGTGACTGCGAATCACATTCGATCAGGTGGATATGCTCCACATCACGCGGCTGAATGACTTCGGCATGGTTCCAGTGGTGGACGAAACTCGCTGGAAGGTGCAGTTCCGATAGCAACCGGTCACGCGCAGGCGTGGATGCTGCATCGTGCGGCGATGAATCCGGCCAGATGCGTACCTGATCGCGCGTGCACTGCATGTAGGATAGCAACTGTTTCATTCCCATCTGCGGGTGGGTTTCTTCGAGATGCTCCCAAGCGTCCTGCTGCATCGCAACATCAAGCCCGTGTAGCACCACGAAACCGTCTGGGCATCGGGCAATCACGGATAACAACTCGGCCGTCGCGGGGGTGCTGCCTGTTGAACCTGCAGCAATCACAGGATGATCCGGCGACTGTTTCCGCCACTCTACCGCAAGCGCTTCGAGTTGCTGGTTGCGAAGCTGCACTCGGCTTATTGCTCCCTGCCCTTTCAATCTTTCTTCTATGACCGCGTGCACCTGCTTGAGAGTATGCAGATTACGCTGCCAGTGCTCAGAAAAATCTTCAGGCAGAATAGTGTTCAGCGCGTGAAACGGAATTTTCTCACGCTCCATCTCGTCTAAGAAACGCAGTATGTCTCCTGCCACCATGGTGATGGAAGTTATATCCCCATAGTGCCCGTCAAAATGCGTGTTCTGCTTGTGCAGCGTCAGTGCAAGTTGAATTTTGCGTTGCATCGCAGTAGGAGGTTCCGCGATAGGCAGCGTCATTGTATCCGTGCCGAGCGCCAGAAAATCCTCATCCAGATCACCTAGCGCCTGAATGCGTGGCAGCAGGAGAGCTTTTCCGTCGCTGCATTCGAGCAGCACTTCACGCAGGGCGCGGCAGGCGCGCAAGGTGGGCAGCAGCACCCATACGCGACTCAGGGTTTCCGGCGTATGACCGTATCGCAGCAAAAGCTCCTGAGCCAGTGTGGACAGAAACGGGCGATGAAACGGAATCGTATATAGGGAGGCGTCAGTTTGCATCTTCACGAGTTGTTAACTTATTGCTACTACTCATACAGAAGCTATCGTAACCAACGGAAGCGTACAATCCCATGAATGACGCATCAACCGATTTGTGGATAAACATTAAAGCAGAACTGGAGTTGCTGTGGCAGGCACATGCGCGCGTGGGGCTGGATGGGTACATGTGCGCCTACACCGACGAAGCACAGGAACCCTGGCGCTCCAAAAAAGGTGGCGTTCTCTACTGGTTCAAGCGCGATCAGACGGATGATCTCATCAAAGAAATCCAGACGCATTACAATAACGGCAGCCTACCGAACTCCACCTTATTGCTTAACCCCATCATCCACCACAAAATTGAAGGCAATTTCAAGCCGGTCGGCTCCGGTGTCGCGTGGAATTGTTCGCTGGCACTAGGTATTGACGAGATGAAGCCGGATCAGCTCGAGCGTATTCGCAGCATCGGTGCATTCGTAAGTCCCTATCACCGTGGTGACAGCAAGATAGCAGGCCTGAAAATGCTTGCGTTTTCGGATACGCCGCTAACACCGCTCGAAGACGGCAGAACCGTGCGCGGGTGCAGCGAACTCTATGAAATCACCAATATCCGCAGTCAGGAATATCGCGGTTATTACACGCTTTCAGGGTTGAGTTATCTGTGTAAGCATGGGCTGTACCTGCATCCCGATCTGAAGGAACTGTTCGGCGGCACACTGCCCGATGCGGAGCGTATACAGCAATCCGCCATTTCTATTCAAACACTCGTGGATGCGGCGTATTGCTGGGATGCGTATGACCGACATCACTCTTTATTTGCAAAGTTTGGTATTGATCCTACCAAAGTCGAAAGCAACCTCAAATTCTATTACCTGTGCGCGCGCGATATCGAACTGTTTGATGCAACGGGCGCCAAGCACGCCAACGCCGATACCACGGTTGGATTTGATTTCATGGTGCATGGCTGGATTCCGCGTGGCGCGGTAACCGTTATCGGCGCCACCGGCGGTACGGGAAAAAGCTCGCTCGCCCACAATCTCGCCGTCAAAGCGGCGATTGATTACCGACCGGATGAACCACCGCCCACCTGGCTGGGGCAGCCATTGAAACTCGAAAACTGTAAAGGCCTGTGCATCTATTTTTCCGGCGAGGACGGGCCTGCGATCGTGCATTCCCGCGCCAAGGTGTTTGATCCCGAAGGGCGCGCGGAGCGCGTGATGTTTCAGCGCACCGATTTCGGCGAGGGTGGTACGCTCAGTAGTTTCTTAAAGCGTCTGCATAAACTGCCGGATGTACCGCTCGTCGTCATTGACCCCGCACGAAAATACCTCACCGGCGATGAGAATGATGCCGGCGTGGTCAGCGAATTTTTTGAAGCGATCGAGGAATTTGCCATTCGCAAGAATACCGCGATGGTGGTGGTGCACCATCTGGTCAAAGGCGCAAAAGTCAAGCATGTCAGCGAAATCTACGACATGTTGCGCGGCTCGCAGGTGTTCATTGATCGGCCGCGCGTGGTGATCGGCATGTACCGTGAGGGACAATATACGGTCGCAGGCTTATCGAAGAACAACATTCCACCGCAGATGGGAATGGTGCAAGGGGAGCGGCTCTTTGTGCGTGATGCTAAACATCTGGAACTGGTGCCAGTGCCAGGCTCCGAAGGGGTGCGCGGCGACAACCTGAGTGAAGAAGAAATCGAAAACCTGAAGAATCAGGACAGTTAGAGCGTCTCCGCTCTAGAGTCATTTGAGTTAAAAATGTCCCATCTTACATTCGTCATCCCGCCGGAGGGCGGGAACCATGTTTGTATCACATTCTGTTTATTTTGAAAGATGGATACCGGCCTACGCCGGTATGACAGTATAAAAAACAGTAACAAAAACTGGGGTATTGTTAAGTCAAAATGCTCTAACCGTGATCGCGCGCGTCGCGATTCAACCACCACTCATTGACGGAACGCTTCGGGCCGCAGGGGCTATCGGCTGTTCCCACGCATGGGCTTTTGAGATCAGGCCGCGAAAAATCGCAAGCCTGTAGCGAAAACAAAACCAATACGGAAGCAAGGACTCGCAGTGACATACGCACCTCATTGTGATGGGCGTACGATAATCAATCCTCGTGCGCGGGTCAAGCGGCAAACCAAACACTACTTATTCAGTTTCTTTTCGATCTGCTGAATAATGGCGGCATCGTTGAGTAGATCCTGCGCGGTGTCATTCGCCCACGCATCGGCATCTGCCCCGCTTCCCTTGATATCGCTGGTGCGAACAAACTCTTTGGTTTTGCTTTCCAGCTTCATATTCTGCGCCTTCAGGATACGTTCGAGCTTTTCGTTGCTCATGTTCTCTGCATCGATCCGGCTGATGAGATCCTGTTGCTCTTGACTGAGCTTTCTATGCTGTCCAGGATCCACCAGCGAGGCCTGCCCTTTAATTTCCTCGAGCGTTTTCTTGGCACGCGAGTTCACCGTATTCCAATACACGTCATCATTGATCTTTGCATCATCCAGGGTGCTTGGCCCCATCGGAACCTGATTAGCGAAATTGCCCCTTGCCGCGGTCGGATCAGGATTCTGCCCCGCCGCACCGGCACCTGCGGGATTGGTGCTGCTACCTTTAGGGCTATGCGGATTAACCAGATCTGGCCTCACGATGGACACATTCGGAGCGGCTTTTCCTATTCCTATGCTCGCAAGCGATGTCAGGAAGCTGCTACTCCTTTCATAGGCACTATCCATTCTCTTATTAATGCCCTTTCCAACATACGATACGCCGAGTTTGCTGTTAAACCACTGACGCACATCATCGCCGGTCATCGCGTTCGAGATACCGTCACCCAGCGTGGAAGCAATGGTGGCAACCAGTGTGGAATATCGCCAGCCGAGAAACACGATCAGCATGAAGAAAAACACATCATTTGGGTCCACAGGGAAATCGTTCCCCTGTTTTCCGGTTTTGGGGTATCTTCCGGTTGCTTTCACGAAGTCTTCCGTAGGCCCGTGATAGCTCCAGCTTCCACGATAGGCGTACAGGAAATTGCCCGATCCGGATCCGCTCGGTGCAGTGGTTGCAGGAGCACCCGCCAATGCAGGTGGAGTATCCGGGCAGATGGGCTGCCCTGCTGCACGGAGTGCATCGTTGACCATATTTCTGTTCAGTTTCAGGTATTCGAACAGAGGTTGTCCCGTAATGACATCCGTTCGTTGCACGGGCGGCGTTCTGCTCGTATCCATGATAGGACTAGGCGCAGAAGCCCTACAGGCAACGGCTGCGTTTATGGTTCGATTGCGGATCAATCCGTATGCCACCTGATCGGAGATCCGGTCTTCGATGATGAGATCGAATACGGCTTGATCGCGTTGCGTGGGCGTCATGGTGCCGGAAGAGGTGGCGGCGGAAACCTGCCCTGCTCCTTGCGACATATCCCGATTAAACTGCGCATCAAACGTCGAGGAATCGTACATGACCGCAGGGCGGTACCACATCACACTCCATACGTTTCCAAACATTTTTGCAAAAGACACATAACAATACTCTGTCTTGTCCACGATGCGATGCAGGGAACTGCTCATCATCAAAATGAAGAAGCCCAGAAACGCGAACACCAGAATGGGTTGCAGGAAGAAGGTGATTAACTGATTTATCCACGCGTTGAACATTTCGCGCGTGCGCTGAAACAGGAAAAAGGAAATGAATATGGGGGCAAGCCCCAACATAATATACAGGCCAATGATGCCTTTCAGGAAGGTCAGCAGCGCCGCAATCACCATCCAGAAAAACATGATGACACCGGTCAGTAGGACGATGAACATGACAATGCCAAACGGGCCCACGAAAGGAATGGAGGCAAGCATCACCATGAACTTCATCGAAAAAATCAGATTGAAGGGGAGATTGAGGAACCCCAGCAACGGGGTGAGGGGGGCGTTAGTGCCAGCCGGTACATAGGGTTGACCTAGAGAAACACTCGAGAAAAATCGTACCATATCCATCACGCCGGCTTGGAAAAAGTTGCCAAAAACGTCGGAAAACAGATTCCACGCACCGCCGTTTGGATTGATCAATGCCCAGACCACCGCGATCTTGATCAACCGATTCATCACCTCCCCCGATTGCACCGACATCATACCGGTGGCAATCATGATCCCATATACCGTCAGATACAGAGCCAGTGCGGCATTGAATATATCGGCTAAGCGGCCATTGGCAACCAGACGCTGATAAAATTGCTGCGTCACACCATTCATCAGATTCTGGATGGTGCCAACCACAATAGTGAGTATCCTCACTCCCACCGAACTACCCGCACCGGAGTAATTGCAGTCTCTGGCGCTGATATTTTGCGGCCCATTGGGAGTGGGCGGAGAGGGATTATTCACCGCCGGACATGTGCAAAACGAAATGATATCCGCATCGGTGGCGGTAGGGTGCATCTTCGCTTTTCTGGACGATACAAAACTCGCCGGATTGAAGAGTCCCAATGTCAGGCGATTGGCCAGATACGCCAGATACTCCGTTGCTCCCGGAAAATCCTGAATATCCACGACCCTGGCGAGAATGCTGGGCGGCGCATTACTGAGACTGGAAGCCTGCGCCACTGAAGGAGAAGAAACCAGACACAAAAACCCCGCCAGCATCACGCCGATGAAACCGGTTAAGCTCAGATATCTGTTGTGCGCACGCATATTCATTAACTGTCTTTTTTGCCTTTGTCCGTTTTAGGATTTTTCGGTGAATTCGGTGGAGTTGCACCCGAAGGCGAACCGGATTTACCTGCGGGCGCAGGCGGAGGATTCACCGTATTCGGACGAGGAATGGAGGGGGGCGCCGGAGGGGTTGCGCCAGCCGGTGCGGATGGCTGAGCGGGTTGAGCTGGTGGTGGCATATTCGCTCCGCCTGCCCCGCCATTTCCACCGGATACAAGCTGAGAGAGATTGGCAAAATTTGCCCTCTTATTCATCAAATTGGAAAATGCTTCCGCGCGACCGCCGCCAGTATTTCCATCAAATGCGTTCTGGGCGGCACTGGCCTGCGCATTTAGTACCTCCTCGGTTTTGTCCTGAACGAGTTTACTTGATCCGACATTGCGCAAGGCACCGCCCGTAACCGTCATATCCAGAACACCGCCGGTAAAGTCTCTAGAAATCTCACTGACATACTTGGAATACCGCCAGGCAAGGTCTGAAAGTACGAGTAGCATCACGACATCCATCGTATCCACGGGCGGTGTAAAAAATGTAATCCAGTTTTCCCAGGTGCCTTTCATCACATCGGCCACGCCTGCTGCGTTGGGAGTCATGGGTGCCCATTCGCGTGCGGCCTGAGGCCCGCCCTGTACGATGTCGGAAGCAACCCAGCAGAAATCACGGTAGCCCATGATCCGCATCAAGGTGGTGCCGATCATCACCATAAAAAATGAAATAAACGCAAACAGCATGATGGGTTGCAGTGTGAAGCTCAGCACTTGGTTAAGCCAACCCTGAAAAATCTTTTTGGTTTCCGCAAAAAGCACGAGCGGTATGAATATGGGAGCAAGGCCTAGCAAGAATGTCAGCGCAATCATGCATTTGAAGTAGGTAGCAACCGCACCGACGATAGATCGCATGATATTGATGACGGCAAAGGCGATCAGAATGGCATACGCCAACCCCATAATGCTGGTGAAAATGGTGGCGATAAACATGACAAAAAACTTCACGGAGAAAATGATCTGCAAGGTGGCATTGAGGGCTGCCAATGGTGCCGTGGAGATCTGCCCGACGGGTGAGTTGGTAATCGGGCTTCCAAGGGCAATGGAATTAAATATGGCAAGTAGCTGGTTCATCGTTCCCCAGAAAAATGCCACGGCGTAATTGAAAAAGAAATCCCAACCGAGCGCGGGATTGAGAAACATGGATAAAATGCTCAGTTTCACGATGCGCATAAAAACATCCAGCGGCTTGGTGCTGGCCATGTTAAACATGATCATGATTCCATACACGGTGAAACTGAACAGCACTGCCGCCCAATACGCTCTCTGATATCCCGGATCGTCAATGAACTCCTGATACAGGTTTTTCATCATATCCGTGAGTTTGGAATTAATCAGCGCAACAAACTGATTTACGATTCCGCCCGTGCTCGTCATGGACGCGTGTTGCGGCTGCATGTTCATCGACGTCGTACAGGTACCGTCAGCATAGACGCTAATCGGCGCAGCGCTTAAAATCAGCAGCACCGCTACCGCAAGATACATCCAGGCTCTTGCCGTAACCCTATTCATCATGAAGTTCCCTTCGTGATGTCGGTTGCGATGGATTTTCCCACGTCCTTTACTGCTCGTGGCGCACTGGCAGCCGTATCTACAATCAAACTACCTACATTCTTGGCACCGCCGACCATACCCTGCCCTGCACCGCTGAAGCCTCCCTTAAGTCCACCCAACGCGCCGCGCATGACACCGCTGGCCGTGCGTTTCAGGACGCCACCACTACCACTGAACCCTGCTTTTGCGCCACCAATAGTACCTCTTGCAAAGCCCGAAATACCGCCGCCAATGGTTTTGGGCAGTAACCCACCACCACCGCCGGCGAGTCCACCGACTTGAAACGCGCCGCCGGACAATTTGGATAGCATTCCACCTCCGGCACCGCCTGTCATTTTCATCTGAGCGGATTCCTGCAGCGCATTCATACCGGCGGCGATCTTGGTATCAATGCCCATTGGCATACCTGCTATCCTGATCAGACTCATCGCCACCGTTCCGGCAATCGCGGATGCGATGTCAGGAATCGTATATAAAAGGTTTAGCGTGACATAACTGAGGAACAATAACGCCAGCATCGTGATCAGGAAGTCTTTCAGGCGATTCCACAACTCACCCACGGCCGAAAACATCTTTAAGAATGCGGTGAGATCAATTCCGCTCGCTTGAAAAAAGGCACTGGTTGCATTTGAGGTTTTTTTCGCATCGTTTGGCGTTCGGTTGTCTCCCATGATGGATTCAAATTCCTTATCCGCCGGCATATGATTGGTGGACAGAGAAGCCATCCCCAATCCGCAGGCCATCGAATCAAATGCCTGTTCCACCGATGTTTGCGGGTTGATGCCCATATTGGCGCTGAGGGATCGCGCTGTTCCTGGCAGACCGGCACCAAACAGCAACTCGAGAAAGAGCGATAGGGCAAACATGAGGAATGCCATGACGAATACGGGCTGCACAATACTTTGCACGATGAGGTTGATCCATTTCAGGAAGTAGGGCGTGGTGTATTTGAATAACAAAGTGGGAATGAAAATCGGCGCGACGATGGCAGCAAACCCAAGCGAAAGCAAGGCAAGCAATACGACAAATACCGATCGCACGATGACAAAGAACACCGCGAGAATTGCCGTCATTCCGGCCATAAACAGAGCAAGCCCGAATATATTTGAAAACAGTGCCGCTCCTAAAACGGCAACCATACTGGTGGCGAGCGAATACTTGGCGACATTGCCCGCCCCAAATAATCGCCCGATCATACAATCAAACTGAAACCACAATTTATACGCATTCGGATTACTCACAATCTGCGCGGCCGCATTACCACCGGCGGCCGCTGGCGGGGTAAATGCAGGCGGTACACACGTATCAAACCCTTCCACATACCCGCTATTTCCCACGACACGGAAAACAATCCCCGTCAGATCGTCGATAGTCTGAAACGCAGCAGGGTACAGCCACCCCCAGGACGAAAGCAGGAAGAACACGATCGCAATGCGAAACATCAGCGTCATGGAATCGCGGGTCATGTCTTCGATCTGCGCCGCCATCAGTCGGATCCCGAACAGCGTCACGGCAAGCACGGCAGCGAGGTAAATGGCGGGATTCAGGAATGTAAGCAGCCGTCCGTAATAGACATCAATCGCATAGGCGATGGCGTTTCGCACGCAGTACATGGCCTTCGGTGTAATCGAATCCGCGAGTACACCACTCGGATTGCAAAGCCCCAGATTCTGCACAGAGCTTGCCGCATCTGCACCCGTGCTCCATAGCAGTGCTATACACAGCACCACACCGGCAAAGATCAGATGGTCGAGATGACATTTAGCAGGAGCATGTATCATCGCAGCTCCCTTCCATCTTTGGCCGTCGCATCCTTACGGAATTTATTTAATGCCTTGAGTCCTTCGACCACCGCACCGGCTTTACCGCCGGTCACAAAGCCCTTGGCCATGGCAATAGGGGCATCTCGGGCGAGCACCACTGCCGCCGTGGCAAACACTTCTCCCACGGCGCGCTCTCGCGCGATGCTTCCTTGCTGAACACCGCCATAGGCGAGTTTGGTGGCAAACTCGGGGATATAATCTAGAATCTCGTACAATACATAAATCAGCAGACTGGATGCGATGGCAGCAATCAGAATTCCTTTTAACCATGCCGACTGACTGGGGCTTCCCGCGTTACTGGCCGCCTTGGCAAAATCGACTCGCGGGATAGGCACCTTGATCTGTGCGGATCCTGCGCCGGCATTGGTATCTCCGCTTTGCCGCACCCCGCCCTGCCCCGATCCGGATATCGTGCCCGCCTTGGCATCCCCCGGGTTGGAGCTGGCGGTAGCGGTAAACGCAGAGTCCAGACGAATACCTCCATTCACTACCGCCCCTGCAACATCTCCTGTGCCGGTGCATACGGAAGCGCCCGGGCCTGCAGCTCTTACCACAAACGAATTTGGCCCGCACAGAATGATTTCGCGCATGGCAATCAACGCAAATCCGATATAGGCAAACAGAAAAATGGGAGTGAGGATATAGCCGACAGTGAGCTTCAGCCACTTATCGAAGTAGCCCCTGGTTTGCTGAAACATCAAACAAGGCACAAACAGGAACGACACGCAGAACATGAACGCAATACCGATATAGGCCATTACATACAGGTGGACGACGCGCGCCACCGTGAAAAGGAGTTTCAGCATGATGTACACGCCCGTGATCGCAATCAGCCAGCCGATGGCGCCAGAGAAAAAGAACATCAGAATCATGGCCGCAAGCCCCGCGGTTGCGCCGACCCCCACGCCGTATCCAATCAGTTTTTCGGTAATGCACCCAAACGTCGTCCAGATATCATTGGCGGGCACACCAGGACAGATCTGCAAACTGATCGCGCCAGATATGCCCCTCATCAATTCATCGAGCGTTGTGGTGGCAATCGTATAAAAATAAAACGGTTGCGAAATTAACCAGCTGATCATCGCAATTTTGGCCACCAGAATCCACATATCTTTTTTGGTGATTCGCGCATCGGGCAGATACATCATTTTGATGCCCATAAACACCACGGCCATGGTAAACAGCGCTTTGGAGATGCCACTGATCAAGGTGCTCACCAACGGATGCTCCAGAAATGCTTTTGCCATAAAGGGAATCGCGCCCATTGGCTTCGCGGGATTCATATTGGTGAGGCAATCGACAATTTTGCGAATCAGGTTTCCGGAGAAGTTCGCACACACGCCACCGGCTGTCACCAGCGTATGGACGACAGGTGTCGGGTCTGAGGGCGGGTTGGGCTGGTTTGCATGATGTAGCGATGGCACGATTAACAGACAACACAGAACGATCGGCAGTATCCACCACTTCAGGTAAACAGGTGATGTCCTGCTAGATCCCATCTCTCATCCTTTGCCAGAAAACCGGTAGCCACACATCCGGATCGTCGCCTACTTCCTTGCGTATTTCATCAAGCACCACCACGGTTTCTGCGCGACCCGAGAGTGTCCAGATCACGTCATCCATGCCGGAAAGATCAATGCGCGCCACCACCACATCTTTGCCCTGTTTTACCAGAAAAAAGCGTGATCCAGGATCAGTCGTTTTGAGGAGATTGAATTCCCGATCACTGATCATGAATGCTTTTTTATACACTTCCGTTGCTTTCGGGTTTGGCAAAAAGATCTGCGTGGCCGTCTGCTGCACCAGCGTATCACTGATTTCGCTGTTCGTCGCGTCCTCAACGCTCTGCGTAGCAAACACGACAAATGCATTGAGCTTACGCAGCGTTTTCAGCCAGTCTTTAATTTTATAGGCAAATATCTTGTTATCAATGAGTGCCCATGCCTCATCGAGCACCACCATGGTTGGGGTACCATCAAGCGACAGATTGATTTTATGAAACAGGTACAACAGGACGGGCGCCAAGGTCTGTTTATTGGCAAGCACTTCGCCCATTTCAAATCCGAAGGTGGAATGCGTGGAAAAATCGACTGTATCCGTTGGATTGTCAAATAGCCCCGCATACTGCCCGCTGGAATGCCACTGTGACAGCCGTCCGGCCAGCGTGCCAGGCCCTTCCAGTCCGAAGAACGGCGCAATGTTGCGTAGCAACCGATCCTCTTTCGCCAGTTTATAATTACCCGAAATCGCTTCCGTGACGCGCCCCATGTCATCTGCAGTAAATGGCTCATCATTCACCGTTACCAATGCCTTGAGCCATTCCCCGATGAAGTTACGGTTCTCGAGTGTATCGGGTAGTTGCAGCGGATTGAACGAACAGCGTTCGCCTGGCTCGATGATGTTATACGAACCGTTGAGCGCACGAATAAAAATTTCTGCACCGCGATCCTTATCGAAGAAAAACAATCGACAACGAAACTTCTGCGCCTGCGCGCATAAAAAGTTCATCAGCACAGTTTTACCTGCGCCGGTAGGGCCAATGATGGTGGTATGACCAACATCTCGATTATGGAAACTGAAGAAGAACGGTGTGCCGGATGTGGTATCAAATACGGTTACCGCGTCTCCCCAGTGATTACCTTTGATTTTCCCCGTCGGGTAATTATGCAGCGACGCGAATCCGGCCAGATTCAGCGTATGAATATCTGCTTTGCGACCAATATAGCTGAAATTGGCAGGCAACTGCGCCCAGAAGGTTTGTTCCAGCACCAGTTTTTCGCGCACGGGAGAGATACCCACGTTAATCAGCTCTGCACTCGCCATAGACACCACATCTTCCAACGCTTCCAGACTATCTTCGATACACAATACCGAACAGTGGTGCTGTCCGAATGCGATATGCCCTGACATAGTCATGTCAAGCGCATCACTGATTTCCGCGATCAACGAGATTGCAGGGTCGCCAGCATTCATCATTCGCCCCTGCTGTCGTTGCATTTTGCCAATTGACGTCTGGCGATCCGAAAACACAAAAGATTGACTGATTATAAACTCGAAAGGCAACTGAAGATAGGAATCCAGAAGCCCCGCAGCCGTGCTGGGGCCATATTCGCGCACACTGATCATGGCCGCGAAACGGGTTTTATGAATGCCGCGAATTTCTATTGCGCGGCCACCGAAATACAGGCGACTCATGGGAAGGTAGTGCGAAATATCCATAGTCGGCACCAGCATGGGCTGGGTGTGCCCGCAATTGACGATTTTACTTAAAAACTCGAGCGGCTCGGAAAATACCCCCACTTCATTTTCGTAGGTTGACAGGACGCGGGCGCCATAATCCCGCACCGTCGCAAGAATACGGTACACCGCTTCGTTCAACTCCTTGTGCGCATCGCGGACGGATTCAATCTGCGCCTCCTGATTTCCCTGACTCGTCAATTGATCGAGATAATGCACCACTTTTCCGGAGCCTTCCGTATCGGCTTTGCGAACCACCGTAATATACAATTCGTTTACATACGAATCCTTCGATTCGTGTTTTTTATGCCAGCGATCGTTGACGTATTTCGCAAAGCCTTCGGGAAAATCCCCGTCTGGAAAAGCGCTTTTGCGCCTGCGAATGGTGTGAAACCACAGGGCGATCGTGCCCTCTGACATGCTTTTGAAAAGGGAATTACGAACCATCTTTTTCATGTCCACGTCTTCATCGTCCGCCGTTTCAAACGAGAATCCGTCCACCTTGATTACCTGCAGCAATTCCTTGTTCTTGGTGATGATGGTTTCATGATCATAATGGTAGTGATACGGGATAAATTCCGCAGCCGGCACCTCGAGTTTTGCGTAACTCGCTTTCGAGGCTTTTCTCCTCTGAAACTGAAATTTCAACATACCTAGAAAATATCGTATGAGTTCGTATTACCGTGGAACCGCCGATTCATGCACTTCATACCTTTACTACACCGCAGCACCAGAAGCTCGACCGCGCGAGGTTCCTTCTTGCAAATCAACATGCCGATGCAATGAATCACCGGAAAGGCAAACAGGAGCATCACAAAATTACTCGTTTGAATAAACACCAGCAGGCATAACCCGCCATTCAAGACGAAATACATGAAGCTCACGCCAAAAATCATTGCCGGCCGTGAAAGCCCCTGAAACAACGGATCTGCCTGGAGTCTGCCTGCGCCTGCCATACGCGCCTCACCCAAAAATGAAGATTAAGATGCTGAGAACTCTTTATTTATATCACAGCTATATTGCACTTTTCTTACAGCTAGAGCAAAAGACTTAAGAATTCGTAAATATAACGGGATATAGATTTGATTTCTATATGGAAAAAGTGGAAGGAGCTTTACCCTTCGATACCCATCATATTTTGGGCAAAATCTGCGGCATTGAACGCACGTAGATCCTCTGCGCTCTCTCCTACACCGATCGCATGAACGGGCAATTTGAACTTATCTGCAAGCGCAACCACCACTCCGGCTTTTGCCGTTCCATCAAGTTTCGTCACTATCAACCCTGACACCTGCACCAACTCTTTGAACGCTTCAACTTGCGACAGCGCATTTTGTCCGGTCGTCGCATCGAGCACCTGCAATACCGTATGCGGTGCGGATGTGTCGAGTTTCTGTATCACCGAAACGATCTTTTTCAACTCCGCCATCAGGTTCGTTTTATTCTGCAACCGCCCAGCGGTATCAATCACGAGAATATTGGCACGTTCGGCCATTGCGATTTCCACCGCGCGATACGCAACACTCGCCGGATCCGCATTCGCTTCTCCGGTGATCACACGACAACCGGTGCGTTCGCCCCATACTTGTAACTGCTCAACCGCTGCTGCACGAAACGTATCCGCAGCGGCCAACAT
>CAZFOM010000025.1:11819-19932 GCA_964520155.1 uncultured Rickettsiales bacterium | reverse complement strand
GCGGTACGATGTGCCTTACCGAACCGCAGGCCGGATCGGATGTCGGTGCCATTACAACCCGCGCGATCAAAGACAAGGATCACTACCGCGTTACGGGATCAAAAATCTATATCACCTACGGTGAGCATGATTTGACGCCAAACATCATCCATCTGGTGCTCGCGCGGCTGGATGGCGCACCGGCGGGAAGCAAAGGGCTGAGTCTGTTTCTGGTGCCGAAAATCCTGCCTGACGGCCGCACAAACGCGGTACAATGCCTGTCCATCGAGCATAAACTCGGACTCCACGCAAGCCCCACCTGCACCCTGCAATTTGGCGATACGGAAGGCGCGATCGGGTTTTTAATTGGTGAGGAACATAAAGGCATTCAGGCGATGTTTTCCATGATGAATGCCGCTCGTTTTGCCGTGGGTCTTCAGGGCGTGGGGATTGCAGAATATGCCCGCCAGATGGCGCATCATTTTGCCTCCGAGCGCGTGCAGATGACCCCTATCGGATCGGATCGTCGCACCATCGACGGCCACGCCGATGTAGAGCGGATGCTGCGCACACTCGATGCCCATGCGCTGGGGTTGCGCGCGCTCGCACTGCACACCGCCGCCCACATGGATCATCAATCACAGTCGGAAGACAGCGTGCAACGCGCGGCATCCGAATCACGAGTGGGTCTCATGATTCCTGTATTCAAAGCACATGCGACACATACCGCATTTCAGATGACATCCCTCGCCTTGCAGATCATGGGCGGGATGGGCTATGTGGAGGAAACAGGCATCGCGCAGTTGATGCGTGATGTGCGTGTCGCCATGATCTACGAAGGCACAAACGGCATTCAGGCGCAGGATCTCGTGCTGCGTAAACTGCCGCAGAACAACTATCAATCGGTACGCAATCTCAAGGCGGAAATCTGGGATTTCATGCACACGTTGCGCATGACTTCGGGACACAATACCCACATTCTTTACGGCCTTGAATCGCTGTTTGATACGCTTGATCAAGCCACCATCTGGATGGAGCAGGCACATGCTGACGGGATTCAGGATGCACAGGCAATGCGTGCCCTGCTTGCAGCAAGCGAGCGCTACACCATGCTGCTTGGGTTATGGATGCAGGCTTATCTTTTGGCGAAACAGGTACGGGATTTTTCTACCCTTCCCTCCTTGCAGCACACGGATCCGCAGATCGTGACGCACTTCACCCGCGCAGCAGAATTTTTCTGCCTGCACATACTTCCAGAAACCAGAGGGTTGCTTACCCAGATCACGCACACGCGCTTCTGGATCACGAAAAACTAGGCCTGCTCGGTGCCGGCCTTTTCATCCTCGAAATCGCCGTTTTCGAGATCATCTTCATCTTCGTCTTCCATGGAAGACGGGCGACGGGATTTTTTCAAAGAAGATTCGGACTTGGCTCTGACGAGCTTACCTTTTTCTGCATCCCAGGTGTACTGATACACGACGGTCTTTGTGCCCGTAGTGACGATATCCCCATTGGCAAGCTGCAACACATCAAACCCCTTCTGCAGCGCCTCGTTGATGAGCGAAGATGACTGGCGAAGATAGCGCGGATCGGTCATCATGTCCGACACCATCGTCGCAAGCTCCCCCATGGCAGCGGATTTGGAACCTGCCGAAGCCTTGCTTGCGAGATTAAAGTTTTTCAGAAGTCGGTTTTTATAGGTCATGCGGTTAATTCGATCTCTGATCCAGAGGTTTTATCGGAAAATAGCAGCATATCAAATGCTTGCTTAAAATCGATTGATACCTTTGGTTTACACCATGGTTGCTAAACTATCTTATTAGAAAGCGATTCGGCCAATGTCAATCATATTGGCCTAAAAAGTTAAAAAAATACTGATAAACACAACCAATGGTTAATTTTGATCCGTATTTATTTACTCATTCACTCAGGAAAATTTGTGGCCAACGCCTAGAATATAGGCGCCTGATAATGATTATCACCATGTAATTAATAGCAAAATACCCCAGACGTTTCCGTCTGGGGTATCAAAACATGGTTAATTCGGGAGATAAATTAACGAACGATGTTGTTCAGTTCTTCCAGCAACCGGTCTGTGGTCGTAATCACTCGCGTATTCGCCTGATAGGCGCGCTGCGCTACGATCATATCCGTTAGCTGTTCGGAAAGATCCACGTTCGAGGACTCCAGTGAAGAAGGAGCCACTTTACCCACACCGTTTCTGCCTGCTTCTCGCAAGTTGACTTCGCCTGAGGATTCCGTCTGGGCAAACACGTTGCCGGAGATGGTTTGCAATCCGTTCGGGTTATTGAAATCCGCGATTGCGAGCTTGTAGATACGCTGCGTTTCGCCGTTGCTGTAGCTTGCGATTACAAATCCGTCTTCATCGAAATTGATGCCGACCAGTTCACCCACCGGCGAACCGTTCTGATTGAGGAAGTTCAGGTTGTATGCAGCATTGAACTGGCTGAGACCATCCGTTCTACCAATGGTAGTTGCACCCGCGGTGCCAAACGGTGAACCAGGAGTACCCCAATCAAACGTGATCTGGCTTGCGACCGCTCCGTTCGTCCAGTTGATCGTCACCTGATTGGTGAGTTCCGAACTCACAGAGCGAAGGCTTCCGTCCCCGTTGAATTCGATCGTACCCACCGCGATCTGGCCATTGACCTTACCTGCTGCCGGCGTGATGTCCGTTGGTGGCACCACATGTGCTTCTACCGCCCAGCGGTTCGATGCGATCTTGATGAAACTCAATCGCACATCATGCCCCGCACCGAGCGCATCATAGACACGCACGTTGCGGCTGAATTGCGCCACGATGTTACCGGAGGCCATATTTCTACCGACAGCACCGCTCGCATCATACGCAGGGCCGCGCAGACCGGTATCACCCGCCACATACGCACCACCGTTGAGCGAAGCCACAATGCCTAATTCTGCCAGCACGCTACCCACGTTCGTGGTTGCTACCGTGAGTGGGCCACCCACGCCCGCACCACCAGGGATTGCAACACCCGGAGTGACCGAGAAGGAGATGGATACACCTGGCACTACTGCCGTGATCGTACGCGTGCCGTTCACCTGTGCTGGTGTCAGACCACCACCACCGGTCGAGCCAGCAATCACGATGTTCTGACCCACGTTAAGCGCGTGACCCGGATAGGCGATTGTCACCGTCACTGCACCAGGGCCGCCTGCTGGCACGGTCAGTGAGTTAGGAAGTGAAACCGCAGTTCCTACCGTATCGCGGAAGCGAATCTGATCGAGCGGATCTTCGACATTGATCAGGGTAGTGGCAGTGGAAAGTGGATTGGTCGTCGTTGCATCGAGTCCCACCGATGCGTTTACGAGTGCCGCAAGACCTGCCTGTGTGTTAAAGCGGTTTGCAGTAGCTGTCACGTTTGTGAGTCCCAATTCACGCACCCAGTTGATACCACCGAGCGTACCGGCACCGGTTGCATCTCCGTTTGCAAACGTAAGACCTTGCGTTGCATCTTCCGCACTCACATACAGGCGGTTATTGACGACGCGAGCCGTGAGTCCCACCACTTCGTTGATGGCAGCAGCAAGTGTGTTGAGGTTGTTAAACTGTCCAGCCACAGAGCTGGGTGAGGACGATACATAGGTGAAGGTCGAGGTCGTGCCATTTGTGTTTGCAATCGTGAAGCTACGCGCCGACGCGGTAAACTGCGTGATCGAGTTTTGTGACAAGAACGGGCCCGAGGCAGACGAAGAGTCCAGAATGTTACCCGCAAAATCATCAAACGTTTGGGCAGCTGCCATCGCTGCACCGGTACCACCTGGCCCACCTTCAAGAGAAGTCGTCGTGAAGGTAAAGGTGTTTGCGCCCGTGATCGTTACTGTACGCGTGCCGTTGATGTTTGCTGCACCCAGCGTCGTACCACCCGGTAAGTTACCACCTACAACACCCGCAATGACTATCGTGCGTGTGCTACCCGTGGGGCCCAAGTTATGCGCAGCACCCGTGTTCATCGTGATGGTGTTACTGCCGTTAGCAGTCGTGATCGTACCACCGGTCATAGGGTTTGTGCTGCCTAGCGCACTGTCACCGTTGGCATTGGTGCTGATGTCACGGCTTACTGTGAATCCACCGTACAGATAAGTGTAAGACAGACCGGACTGTGTTGATACAGTGATACTGTCACCACGACGAACGTTATTTGCGGTCGCGGCGCCATAATCATTTGACACAATGATGGAGTCTGCAGTGCGCTGGAAGTTATTGGGCGAGAAAATATCCATATCCACAATTTCACCTGCGCCCGGGAAAACACGATCCCCTGCATTCAGGTTTGCACCAATTTCAACCGAGGTAGTTGCCGCTGCCACACCGCTTCCGCTTTCCACGTTGATGGTGGTCAAGCTGTCCAGATTGGCGCTGGAGGTGGTGTTTACGTTACCCACTTCACCTGGCAGACGGCCGTTGCGATCAAGCGGCCAGCCACGCAGATAAAAACCTTGGGCGTTGACCAGATTGCCGAGGCTGTCCTGACGGAAGGAACCGGCGCGTGTGTAAAGCGGTTGTCCTGCACCCGTTACAGCAGAACTCACAATGAAAAATCCGCCGCCGCGAATCGCGATGTCTGAAGGTGCTTCTGTAGCGACGATCTGCCCCTGTTTATCCACCAACTGACGGTTACCACCCAACACCCCGCCTGCCGTATACTGGCTGGCAAGACCGCTGTTGGTCACGAGCGTTTCAAACGTCGCCTGACCGGCTTTATATCCCACCGTGTTGACGTTCGCGATATTATCCGACACCACCGCGAGCTTATTGCCCTGTGATTTCAAACCGGATACGCCGGCAAACAATGCACCATATAGACTCATAGGTTTTCTCCGTAGTGTTAGAATTTAGAGGTTCTGACGATTAACCATTGTTGGAATTGTTGTTATTATTTCCTGCAGCAGGTGGCGGCAGGATCGGTGCCGATTCCCGAATGGAAACGACCTGATCCAGCTTGATCTTCAGATCACCGATATTGAGTTGAATATCGCCATTCTGCAGATCCACAGACGTCACGCGACCGGAGCTGTAGGTGGTAACGTTCTTCACTTCATCGCCCTTGCTGTCTTTCGCTTTCACGCTGATCGTAAACTGACCATCGGGTTCCCGCTCGCCAGTGAAACTATTGACGCCGTCCCAGATAATGACGTTCTTGCCGGATTTCTTGCTGCCTTCGCCCGAGAACACCACACGGTTATTCGCATCCGTAATCGACACGGTTACCTCAGACACACCGGCTGGGAGGTCATAAGCGAATTCCGCCTGACCGCCAAGCAACACACCTTTATTGCCCTTGGATTCGATCGACTTGCCAATATACGCCACCGCAGAATCCAGTTGGTTGGTTTGCAGCAGAGCCAATACTTTCTCGAGGTTCGAGTTGGTTTTTACGGCTTGTTCCACGCTGCTGAACTGCACAAGCTGCTGCGTGAATTCATTGGTATCCAGCGGATCGGTCGGATCCTGATTCTGTAACTGCGTGGTGAGCAACAACAGAAACTGGTCGAAGTTATCCGATAAGCTCTGACGTGCGGTTTCCGATGTGGCGGGATTCGAGTCTTTCTTGATTTTCTCAAGATTCGTAAACACGAGACCTTCGGTAGGGTTGACAGTCATAACATGCTCCTTGCGTTAGACACGAATATCCACACCCTCTTGAACCCCAAGAGAGTAAGAATGGGTGACGGGTTGCACCGGTGCTTCTTCTACTTCCTCAACGGATGCGTAGCCGGTGCCGGTACGGGTGAATTTCTGCTGTTGCTGATCCTGATTACGCAACTGGAAGGATAATCCGCCCGCGTCGGTTTTCAGTCCGAGATCACGCAGTGCGTTTTCTAGGTTGCGCGCTTCGCGCTGCAACATCTCGAGCGTATCTTTGTTATCGGCAGTGATCATCATGATGGTCTTGCCATCAATGCCCACATCCATGCGCACATCGACGCGGCCAAGCTCGGCAGGCTCCAGCTGAATTTTGATCAGGCTGTTGCCATCGGAAATAGCGGTCTTAATATGCACGAGCACCTGATCAGCAACCGGTGTATAATGAGTAGTCTGCTGCAACATGCGGGAGAAACTGCTTTCACTGTGATTCGTCTGACGCAGATGATCGGTTGCCTGCATCAGTTGCGCGGAGCCATTCTGCTGCCCACTTTGAAACCCAAACTCATCGCTTCCCAGATCCATATTGAGATCCGCTGAAATCAAGGACTGTGAGGCTTGTCCCAGCGCTGCCGTGACCGGCATTCCCTCTTTCGCCGCACGCCCATGAATTAGCTGTTGCAGAGAGGCAAGCAGCTCATCGTTGGATTTGCCCTGCTTGTCGGTGCCTTTATCGAGTAATTTTTGTAAGGTTTTGGAAACCGCTCCAGGCTGCGCCATATCCTGTAGCACCTGTTTCGGATCCACGATTTCTTCCGCCACGATTTTGAGTTGCAGCTGAGCATTTTCACCAGCGGGTTTAGCTACCTGCTTCACGGCTGCGATAATCGCATCGGCGTTTGTAGCAGGAATATCCGCATTCAAAGCATTCTGTGAGTCAGTAGGTAACGTCTGTTGTGTCACTGTTTTTACATTGACCAGCGGCGTCACCCCAAACAGATTACCTTCCTCGCTCACCGTATCCGTGATTACGGGTGATTGGGGGCCAGCCAGCAGCGCGAGGGTATTGGTAGGCTTTTGTGCAGACGGATTTTGATTCTGCAAAGCCGCCATGGTTTTTTCCATCTGTGCGGCAAGCGACAGCAATCCGATCGATTGACTATTTGCAAGCAGGTTCGTGTCGCTTGCGGGTTGGACGGAGGGGGACGTCTCCGGCATGATGGCTGTTACATCAGGAAATAATTCCCCCCCCGCCAACAGGGATGGATCGACCTCGGCCACCGGTACCTCCAGTGGCAAGCCGACCAAACCGGACATTGCACCACCCAGAACCAAAGACGAGCCGGTTGTATTGGAGCCATCGCTGCCGCCGGTATTGAGCAATCCGGCGAATCCGCCTTCGCCTGCACCGGACGCACCGGCGTTACCACCCGCGGCTGCTCCTGCATCCGCTCCGGCAACTCCTGCTACTACGACGGCTCCTGCCTGCATGTTGTTGTGTCCTTGTTCTGTTGAGTGATCTGAATTTTAGGTTCCCCACCTTCAAGTCAGATACGAGCATCTTTACATAAGCAACCGCCGTGCCAACTCAGAAAATTCAAATAATATATTGTTATATATAGATTATTTTTTGCCCAACTGGGCGCGTCCGCACTGGCGAGATGCGCGTTGCAATTCAGTAAACAGATTTCGGAAAAAACTTCCTAGTGTAGATGTCCTAGCGCAGATGAATGTCCACCGTAGTGCGGATGGCTTGCATCATCATTTTATACACCGCGCTGCGGGGAGATCCGGCTTTGAACACCAATCCGATCTCACGAAACGGCACGGGTTTGCGGATTGGAATATAGGTAACGCCCGAAACATCGCGCGTCGCGGCGAGCGCGGGCATAAAGGTTACGCCCATGCCGGAAGCGATCATGTGCCGGAGCGTTTCAAGGCTTGTCGCGCGAAACTGCTTCGATTCACCCACCCCGATGCGGCGGCAGACTTCAAGGGATTGCTCGCGCAGGCAATGCCCCTCATCAAGCAGCAGAATATGCTCTTTCTGAAGATCATTCATACTCACGTTTTCCCGCCCTGCCAACGCATGTTTTCGGGAAACAGCGAGGTGAAAAGGTTCCTTAAACAAAGAGATTGTGCGCAGTCGCGGGTGCTCGATCGGCAGCGCCAGACACGCCACATCCACCTCGCCTACTTCGATCATCTCCAGAAGTCTTGCGGTTTTTTCTTCGATCAGAAGAATGCCGAGTTTGGGCAGCATTTTGCGTAAAGCGGGCATGATGTGCGGCAACAGATACGGCCCCAGCGTGGGAAACACCCCCATGCGCAGTTCTCCGGCAAACGGATCCTGCGCGAATTTGGCTTCGCATTCGATCTCCTTTACTTGTTCAAGAATCTGTTCGACCTTCGGTAGGAGATTTTTGCCGATCGGCGTCAGCCGCGCTTCACGCTTGCCACGCTCAATGAGCTGCACCCCAAGATGCTGCTCGAGTTTTTTGAGTT
>CAZFOM010000025.1:885-11809 GCA_964520155.1 uncultured Rickettsiales bacterium | reverse complement strand
ATTGGCGTGACTGGATGTAACCCGCTACATGACGGAGGAACATATGACTGATCAGGACGCATTTTGGTTTCGTTGCTACGAGCGACTCGAGCACGCAACGCCTGCGAATACCGAAGAAGACGATCAGGAATTATGCGCCTGCTCGGAGTTATACCGTAAAGCGTTTGCATCCGAATAATCACCCATTCATTTTTTTAGGAGACACCTCATGTTATCTGTTGGACAAAAACTGCCGGCTTTCAACCTGAAAGCAACCGTATCGAACGACATCAAGAATGCGTTTTCGGACGTAAGCGATAAAAGCTACAAGGGCAAATGGCTGGTACTGTTCGCCTGGCCAAAGGATTTTACCTTCGTGTGCCCAACCGAAATTGCTGAATTCGGAAAACTGAACAAGGATTTTCAGGATCGTGATGCGCAGGTATTAGGTTTAAGCACCGATTCGGAATTCGTGCACCTCGCCTGGAGACAGCACAAAGAAGAGCTGAACAAACTCCCCTTCCCCATGCTTGCTGATATCAAGCGTGAACTTTCAACGGCGCTCGGCATCCTCGATCCGAATGAAGGCGTCGCACAGCGCGCAACCTTCGTGGTGGATCCCGATGGCATCATCCGTTTCGTGATGGTGACGGATTTGAGCGTCGGCCGCAACGTGAAGGAAGTGCTGCGCGTGCTCGATGCACTGCAGACCGATGAGCTCTGCCCCTGCAACTGGCAGAAGGGTGAAGACACGATCAAAATCGCTGCGTAACCACAGGCAACAGGAGTTGTTATGACACTCGAACTCGTCAAATCCAGCGCCAGTAGCGCGACGCTCGAAAGCATCAAGGATCTGATCCCCGATTTTGCGAAGGATATTCGCCTGAACTGGGGAACGGTTCTGACGCCTGAAGGTGCGCCGGAACTCTCGCCAAACCAGATTTTCGCTGTAGCGCTCGCAACCGCCTACGCAGTGCGCAACCCGCACATCACGCAGGCGCTTGAGACTGCGGCTGCGGGCGTGGTGAGTGATGCGGAAATCACCGCGGCCAAATCGGCGGCAAGCATCATGGCGATGAACAATATCTATTACCGTTTTGTTCACCTCGCCCACGATGCCGAGATTTCCAAACTGCCGGCCAAGCTGCGCATGAACGTCATCGGCCAGCCAGGCATCGCCAAAGCCGATTTCGAGCTGTACAGCCTTGCGGTTTCAGCCATCAACGGCTGCGGCATGTGTATCGAAGCGCATACGCACGAGCTGGTGAAAGCGGGTGTCAGCAAGCTCGCGATTCAGTCGGCGATTCGCATCGCAGCTGTTGTGCACGCAGCTGCCCGTTCGATTGAAATCGCTTAACGCACAACTCTCTTTGTGCTCATGTCATGGCCGCAGGATCCCCCTGCGGCCATTTTTTTGATGCAATTTCTTATACATTGTCGCATGTTCTATTCATGCACAATAACAATCCACACTCGAAATCCTATACCCCCATGTCGGTATCCACCCGCAAGGAAGATCTGTCTCTCTTTGCCGGATCTTCTGCCTCCAAGCCCCCCTCACCGCCGGTTGTACACGCATCGTCTGTACCACGCGGGGCATCGAGTCATGAGTTGCGCTATGACGGCAGCGCTGCCGAATTGTTTGGCCTGTGGCTTAAAACACTTTTCCTCACCATCCTCACGCTGGGTATCTATAGTTTCTGGGGACAGACCCAGATCCGGAAATATCTAGTCGGGCATCTGATGCTGGATGGTGAACGCTTTGAATATACCGGCACCGGCAAAGAATTAGGCTATGGTTTTCTCAAAGGTCTTCTGATCATCGGGTTGATCGCGATCCCTTATCTGATGATCTCCGATCATGATAATATCTCTCCCCTTGAAGTAATGATATTGATGTTACTCGTCGCCGCTTATGTGTTCGTGCGCTATATGAGCCGCTATACTGCGATGCGTTATCGGCTGTCGCGAGGCACCTGGCGCGGCGTGCGTGGCGCCCTCACAGGTAGCGCCAAGCACTACGCATGGTTGTCGCTCTGGCACCAATTCCTCAATGTCATCACACTGGGTATCCTGATCCCGCGTACCGATGTCAATCTGCGCCGATACATGATCGAACACACCTATGTCGGCAATGTGCCGGTGCGCTTTACACCAAGCCCGCACGGCCTGATGTCCACCCACCTCATCACGGGCGCGCTTGCCCTTCCGACACTGTTTCTGTCCCGTTACTGGTATCATGCGAAGCTGTTTCGTTATCTGGCCTATAGCACATCCATTGCCAATGTACGGTTTGGTCTGCGTTTCTCGGGCGGTGGGCTACTGCGTTTTTCTCTCGCAAATTATTTTATTCTGTTGTGTACGCTCGGGCTTGGTGCCGCGTGGGTCATGCACCGTAAAATGGTATTCTTTACGCAAAATATCGAGCTTATTGGTTCCTTCAACGAGACCACGTTCCTGCAAGCAGCAGATTCCAAAACCACCTGGGGTGAAGGGGTGGTGGATGTCTTAAACGATGCGTCGGAAGGTTTTTTATAAATGACCAGCCGCTACTACGACGGAAAAATCGCAACCCCGCACCTTGCAAGCGTATCTGTATCGCCGCATTTCGTGACCATCGCCGCACCAACGCTTGATAAACGGCTGCAGTGGCAGATGGAAGACGTCGTTATTCATCAATACCCCAAAGGACAAGCACCCGCGATTATCGGCAACCGGAGAGAGCCGGACGCGCGGCTGTATATCGAAGTACCCGCGGTGTTTGATCAGATTGAAGCAGCGGCCCCCAAAAGCAGGTTCCACCGCCTACATCTGCATAGCAGCGCCTCAATCGTGCTGGCCTGTTTCGCTGCTGCACTGATCGCCGTGATCATTCTCTATTACAGCGTAGCCAGAGTCAGCGAGTGGGTGGCCACATGGATCCCTGAATCATGGGAACACTCGCTCGGTGAAAGCGTGGTGGCCAGCATGGTCGAAAACCATCCGTTATGCGGTGGTGCGGAGGGTAAAGCCGTGCTGGATTCCGTGGTGCAACGATTGCTTTCGCAGGAACCACAGGCACCAGCCATTACATTACTAGTGGTAGATGATCCTACAAGCGTCAACGCGTTTGCGGCTCCCGGAGGGTTCGTCGTAGTGTATAGCGGGTTGATACACTCCGCAGAAACGCCCGATGAAGTGACCGGCGTGATTGCGCATGAAATCGGGCATGTGATTCACCGCCATCCGAGCGAAGGGTTGGTTCGCAGCATCGGTATCTTCCTGTTCTTTCAGGTCGCGTTTGGCGGCGGCGACAGTCAGACCTTCGCCACCATCGCGCAGCAACTCACCACCATGAGTTACAGCCGCGATGCTGAGCGCGAAGCCGATGATGCGGCCACCGTCATGCTCAACCGCGCTAGTATCAGCCCTGCCGGTCTTAAAGCCTTTTTTGACCGGATGGAGGCAGAGGGGCATGGCGGTGAAATGCTATCCTATTTCTCAACGCATCCGCCCATGAAAGAACGCTCCAAAGCATTAGATGCCGCTATTTATGACGCGCCGTATCAACCCTCGATGAGCGCATCGCAGTGGCAGGCCGTGCAATCCATGTGCGCGCTATAGTTGTGTACGGAAATACGCGATGGTTTCTTTCAGACCATCCTCAATCGCGACTTTCGGTTCCCATCCTAGTATGGATTTGGCTTTGGAAATATCTGGGCGGCGACGCATCGGGTCGTCCTGCGGCAGGGGTTTGTGAATAATCTGAGATGATGATTTACACAGACGGATGATCAGCTCGGCCAGTTCCTTAATCGTCCTCTCTGATGGGTTGCCAAGATTGATCGGCCCCGTCACCGTATCATCCGTGCGCATCATGCGCAGAAATGCGTCGATCATGTCGGTATAGTAGCAGAATGATCGCGTTTGTAAGCCATCGCCGTAAATCGTGATATCCTCGCCTTTAAGCGCCTGTACGATGAAGTTCGATACCACACGCCCGTCGTTGATCTGCATCCGCGGCCCGTAGGTATTGAAAATACGCGCCACCTTGATTTTTACGCCCGCCTGACGGTGATAATCAAAGCACAGGGTTTCGGCGCAGCGTTTGCCTTCGTCATAACAAGAACGCACACCGATCGGGTTCACATTGCCCCAGTATTCCTCGGTCTGCGGATGTTGCTGCGGATCGCCATATACCTCACTCGTCGAGGCCTGAAAAATAGGAATACGAAGGCGTCGCGCAACGCCCAGCATGTTGATCATGCCATCCACCGACGTGCGGATGGTTTCAATCGGATGGGTTTGATAATGAATAGGCGATGCCGGACACGCCAGATTATAAATCGCATCGCAATGCACATAGAGTGGCAATACCACATCATGGCGAATCAGCTCGAAGTTCTTGTGCGTAAGAATCCCGTGCAGATTCTCACGCCGGCCAGTGTAGAAATTATCGACGCACAGTACTTCGTATCCTTCCGCAATCAACCGTTCGCACAGGTGGGAACCGAGAAAACCTGCTCCACCGGTGACCAATATACGCGCTGCTGATTTCATGGATTCACCTCCGGTTTTCGGTAAGGATGTTCATCGCGCAGAAAATCAATCAACCGGCCTTCATGTTCGATGAGCACAGTGGCCGCCTCAATGCGTTGCGCGCGCATTTCGCACACGATATCCCTCGCGCGCCATTGCGGCGGAATGATAATCACATCCACCGGATGATGTTTCAGCACATCGCGAAACTGAATCACCTGCCCTTGGCCTGGCACATGGGTGCCAACTTTCGCGGGATCCGAATCCACCACCAGCGGGTAGTTCACCGCATCCAGACCATAGAAATTCATGAAGGCGGCCGATTTCCCCGTGCCACCCCAGATCGCGATACGTTTTTTTTGTGCAATCAGTTGTGTCAGTTGCCCGCGAATCGTGACGTGCCCCTGCTCCGTCTGCGCCGAAAACTGCTCCGCCTGATGCGCAATATGATACTGTGATTCTCGCCCTGCCAGTTTGACAAACGCATAAATCACTTCGCCGTCGTACCCATGGCCTTGCCGGATGATTTCCACTCCGGCTTTCGCAAGCATCGCGGCAAACGAGCCGGTCGTAAACTGGGAACTGTGTTCGTAATACAGATCCACCGTGCGTCCGGTTTCGATCACGCGATCCACACACGGAACTTCAAAATACGCGTGACACTCAAGCCCATACAGGCCGGCAAAGAAATTGAGTTGCTGCAGAAATGCCAGTGGATGCGTCAGATGTTCCAGCACATGCCGTGTAATGAGTAGGTGCGGTTTGTGTTCCAGAAGATGTTCTTCCGGCTCAAACAGTTTTGGAAACAATGTCACCCGCGCATCGCCCTGTGTGGCGCCATGCGGGTCGAATCCAAGACACGTCGCATCGGGTTTGAGCGTCGCCAGCGCGGCGATGAAACTGCCGTCGCCATGCCCGATCTCGATAATGGTTGGCTTGGCAGGCAGGCGTTCCACCATGGCGCGTTGCTGCGAGCGGATAAAATCCGACCAGGCGGCGCCCTGATTGAACATCAGATTGGGCTTTTCGGAATAGGGTACATCCGCATACCGAAACGACGCATTATAAATGTGTCCACATTCCACGCAGCGAACAAAATCCACATCAAGCCGTTTCATCGACTGCGCCTCGCGCTGGGATTTCGGCCAGGCAATCGTTGCAAGCGGCTGCTTATGCCCATAGAAAAACGGCACCGCCACATGGTGACCGCAGGCAAAACAGGTGGATGCGACAATACGGGGGGCAGACATTTCAGCTCTCACAAAAACGAATCCATGCCTGTCTATACAATGATTCCAGATGTTGCGTAAACGATTTTGCGTCGCACAGCGGGGAGCGCAGCAGGTCATCGCGTAAGTTGTGGCGAATCGGGTTGAGCGCCTGCGGATCACGCGTCAGAGAAATGGCGGTATCCATATAGTGCGCTTTCGATGAGCAGACCCATTCAGGGCGGCCAATGGTATGGAGGATCGACGCGCTGAGCCGACCGATAAAACGCTCCTGCGGCCAGCATATAACCGGCACCCCCATCCACAGTGCTTCCGCGGTAGTGGTGCCACCGCCATAGGGAAACGTATCGAGCACCACATCGATGTCGTGATATGCTTGAAGATAGGATTTTCGACTGGATGCGCCGTCGCATTCGATCCGCGAAGAGGTGATCCCGCGGTCGCGGAAGTATCGCAAAAACCCTTCGCGAATGGATTCGGTCGCAAGCGATTTGGATTTCAATCGCAAGCGGCTATTTGGGACGCGCGCAAGCAACTCCGTCCAGCAATCAAGAACATCTGGTGTTAGTTTATTGATGCGACTGTAACATCCGAAGGTGACATAGCCGTTTTTCAGACACGGCGTATCCGCAACCGGTATGTCATAAGTAGGTGGGGTGAAACACAGATAGCTCTGTGGCAACCGCAGCGGTTTTTCGACAAACCATCGCTCCGCGGATGCGGGTAATACATGCCGATCGCACAGGATATAATCTATGGCCTCCATGCCCGTAGTATCGAAATACCCGAGCCATGTCACTTGCACCGGCGCGGGTTTGCGCGCAAACACGCCCAGCCGGTTGCCGTAGGTATGACCCGACAGATCCACCAGTATATCGATACGGTCTGCTCGAATCTGCTCGAACAGCGCTTCATCGGAAAGATGGTAGATGCGTCGCCATTGCGTTGCGTGTGCGCGCAGACGCCCACTGACTTCATCGTCATACGCATGATTTGCATACAGTGTCACATGCGCACCCTGCGCGCGATGCGCTGCGATCACGGATTCGGTAAAATAGCCGATCGGATGCTGGCGGAAATCGGCAGACACATACCCGATATGCAGCACCTTGTTTTTCTGTTTCGGATCGGAAGGATGCACCTGCTGAAGCGAGGAAGGAGCATACGCCTTTCCCCATGCACACGCCGCTTCAAATAGAGATTCACTGCTTTCACGCGGATCAAAATGCTTGGCAAAGAGGCGGTTGCTTTCGGCAACGGGGAAATAGGATTGCGCGTGTTTTGCATCGGAAAACCAACGCATTGCTTCTTCGTGCCGTCCCATTTCGAGATGGATAAACCCCATGTCGCTTTTGATATCCTGATTCTCGGGCGCAAGAGAGGCAGCGCGCTGCAAATGCGAAAGCGCCTCGTTCACCTGTCCGATTTCCGCAAGCAGCACACCCAGCTTGTGGTAGGCGGTTGCATCCTTTGGGGAAAGCGCGATTGCTTTCGCAAAACATGTTTGCGCGTCGCCGGCATTGGCCATTTCGCGAAACGTAATGCCTAAATTAAGCCACGCATCATAGTAATCCGGCGCGAGTTTCAGTGCTTGTGTGTAATGCTGCACAGCCTCTTTCAACTGACCATCGAGCGATAGGGCATTGGCCAGATTGGCATGTGCCTGTGCCATATCCGGCTGTTGATCAATCGCACGACGGAATGCTTGCACCGCATCCATTATCTTGCCTTGCTCCTGATAGACCGAGCCGAGATTGCACCATGCCGCCGGATACTGCGGTTGCAACGCGATTGCTTTTTCGAGATACTGTTGCGCCTGCTGCCAGTCTTTGCGCTGATAGCAGATCGTCCCTTTGAGCATCCATGCCTGCGGGTGGTTCGGTATGCGGAACACAATCGTATCGTATAGCTGTTCAGCCTCCATCAGCCTTCCGGACTGGTGCAACTGAACTGCTTCCGTAAGCCGTGTATGTATGTCGAAATCAGGCGTGGTCATCCTGCGATCACTCCTTGACGCCCATCTGCGCGGGACGCGTGACAAGCGATCTCAGAGTCTCGATCATATGTTTTGCAAAGCGGGGGGCATTGCACAGATGCGATTCCATGAGTCGGTCACGCAACTGTTCGCGTAAGCTCGCAAGTGCGTGGATGTCGGATGCTTTCTGAATCGCGGTGCGGATATAGCTATCGGTATCGAACGTGACCCAATCGAGCATATCGAGTTGGGCAAGCATGGTATGCGACACGCGCGAAACAAAATGCTCACCCGAAAGTGTCAACACGGGAACCCCCATCCACAGCGCTTCTGCGGTGGTCGTTCCACCATTGTAAGGAAACGGATCAAGCGCAATATCGATACGTTGATACGCACGCATGAATTCTTCTTGCGGCGCACCGGATTCAAGCTGGAGGCGCGACCGTGTTATCCCGTGTGCCGCAAAACGCGCCACCACGGATTCGCGTAATTCTGGATCTGCAAGAGAGGGTGTTTTTAGTAGCAACCGGCTATGTTCTACCCGTGCCAATATCGATGCCCAGACGTCAATCACCGCATCCGTAATCTTGGTAAAATAATTAAGCGAACCAAATGTCACATAAGTGTTTTTGAGCGCAGGTAATGCGTCACCTGTCATGGCAAATCCTGGCGGTGCAAAACACAGGTAACTATCCGGAAGCCGTATAGGGGTTTCTGTGTAGCGGCTGAATTCCTCATCCTTAACCACTGTGTTGTCACACAGCAAATAATCGATGCCGCTTACGCCCGTAGTGTTGAAATATCCAAGCCAGCTCATCTGCGTTGGTGCCGGTTTCATGGCCATAACACGCAGGCGGTTGCGCGGCGTATGGCCGTTCAGTTCGATCAGTATATCCAGATCGTCCTGCCGGATGCGATCCGCCACCTGTGCATCCGTCAGCGCAGCAATAAAGTCAAAGCGAGATACTTGCGCACGAATAGCGTGGGTGAGGAAATCCTCCTGCGTGTGGTTGTAATAAGCGATCCATTCCACCTCATCAGGCGCAGTAGATACGAGGAGTGGCAGCAGGAATGATCCTACCGGATGATTGCGCAGATCCGAGGAGATCAGCCCCACACGTAGTTTAGAAGAGGATGCTCTGCGTGAAGTAACAGAGTGTACAGGTGTTTTTGCGAGCACCTCCTGCATCCACGCTTTGGTTTTCTGACTGATATCCTCCGCCGTTACTTCCGGCATGTAGTGCATACATTGCAGCGCGTAACTGCGGATGGAGAGATCCTCAGGATCACACATCATCGCCTGTTCAAAACTAGGCATGGCATCGCCCAGACTGCCGATACCCATGTGCAGTATTCCGAGTTTCTTCCATGTGTGAGCATCAAATGGCTGGTATTCGACCATTACCTGATAAGCGTCCACCGCGCGAGTCAGATGCGATTTCTCCTCGCAATACTGCGCCCATTCCTGCCAGACTGATACGGGGTGACGATTCAGTTGCGTAGCTTTGCGTACATGCTGCATCGCCTGCTCAGTATGTCCCGCAAGCAATGTAGCCTTTGCCAGATCAAGCAGGATGGCCGGATGATCGGGCAACATGCGAAGCGCGTGCTGCGCATGAATAACGGCCTGATCGGGATTTCCCATCTCGCATTGTATCGTTGCCATCAATCGGTGAATTTCAGGAACCTGCGGTACGGAATGCAGCAGGCGTTTCGTCCAGGAAAGCGCTTCGGCATACTGTTTATTCGCCACCATGCAGCGCGCGAGATTGTACATGGCGTCGTGGTAATCCGGTGCGAGCGATAATGCGTGACGAAATGCGGCTTCTGCCTCATCACGCTGTTTCAGCGACAACTGTGCAAGCCCCAGATCATTCCAGCTTTCGGGTATGTTAGGGTCGCTCGCGATGGATTGTTTCAGATACGAAACAGCGATCGCAGATTGCCCTTTGAGATCATGTGCCATACCCATGAGGCGCAACGCCACAGCATGATTAGGCATTTGTGCCACGATATCAGATAGCAAGCGTGTGGCTTCCTCAAATTGCGAGGCGCGAATCAGATCGAGCGACTGTTGCAGATGGCGTTCAAGGGCAAGTGGTTCCATGGCGGAACCAGCATAGTGCGATTCGCCTGACGGGCAACCGATATCGAGAGAATTTATGCGCTTAAGGCAACGTTTGCCGCGTCCGTCACCGGTGCGTTCATGGCGGTGGTTATCGCGTTCGGATCCGAAGGAGTACCTGCACCTTGCTTTTCCACCATCTCTTTATCCACCTGATCCCACGCATCGCGCATCATTTTGAGTTCCTTGACCAGTTGATCGCACATCTCGGTGCTGTTGGAACGATGGATCGAGAGAATACGCGAATCCACCGAACTGTAGAAATCAAAGAGAATACGTGCGACATCTCCGCCGGATTCAAAATCAATGCACCCTTGCAGAGCCAGGATGATATCTGAGCTTTTCACGAGTAGATTATAGCGATCCTGTATGCGTTTTTCGTCAATCGCTTCTTTGGCCTGCTGCAAAAATCGAATCGCTCCATCATACAGCATCACCACTTGGCGGGTTTTCGCCAAGGTGCGGTGTGCCATGTTGTATGCCTGATATTGAGCAGCGCGATCGGGAGTGTGCATGGGGTTTTCTCCTGTGGTTCTCAACAAAATCGGATTAGCCGGCAGCCGCGCGTGCTTGCGCCTGCGCATCGAGTGACTGCAGAATGTTGTTCACGCGTGAAATCGCTGCTTCCAGATCCGCATATTGTTTCAGCAGGCGTTCGCGATAGCGCTCCACCTGTTCATTGATACGGTCAATCTCACGTTGAATGCGCTCGTTCGTCGTCGTCAACTGATTTTCATCCACGCTGAGCGCACCGGTCGTATCCTCAATCACGTCTTCCAACGTATTGAACAGGCGGTCGCCGATCCCTTGCGAGACATTGATATTAGCCGTAGCCGTGGTGGTGCCGGTATAAATCATGATCAGCCCTTCCAGCGGCGTTCCCGCCTGACCGGTCAGCGTATAGCCGGTTCCGCCGCTCTGCGGCTCACCTGTCAGGTTCACTACGATAGGCCCTGTGCCTGGATCATAGGTTGCCGTATAGGTGGAGGTGCCTGGATCGATATTCAGGCTGAAAGAAGTGACTGCGAGGGAGTTCGTGCGCTTGAACACTTGAAGCGCATTGTTATCGCTGCTGAAGTCGAACTCAAATACGCGACG
>CAZFOM010000025.1:0-875 GCA_964520155.1 uncultured Rickettsiales bacterium | reverse complement strand
TTCTTGAGTACCGCCGAATCGATGGTCAGAATGTTCTTGGTCGGCGGATTCGGTGGATCGTTATCATCCCCCGGGTAATTGCTGAATGTGATTCCCAGCTCCGAAAGGCGGTTCGGATCCCCTGCCGTAAGCCCACTCACCACACGTGATAACTCACCGCTTACACGCGATAGAGTGCTGCGCATGGTGCTGCTATTGAATAATACGGAATCTTCGGTTGGGGTGCCGTCCGTTTTAAGTTGCGTCTGACGCGACACGAACAGGCGGAAGTCATTATACGCATTCACAAAGTTGGTGATGCCGTTCTGGATAATCTCCGAATCAGGCACGATTTTTACATCGAGCTTAGTCGCAGGTGCGGCAACCGTATCCTGATTCAGCGTGATCGTGACGCCTTCCACCAGATCGTTGATCACGTTGGATTCGCGCGTGATGGCCACATTATCAATCTGGAACTGTGCGTTCTGGGCATTCTGCGTGGTCGCAAAGGTGATATTGGTGAGCACACCGGAAGGATCGGCTGATACGGTGGGTGCTCCCGACAGATCAAAATCGGAGCTGAGTCCGGTTTTGGTCGCCGTAAAAATCAGTTTGAACTGGCCTGGCGACACCTGGAATACCTGTGCACCGATACCGGTCGCAGACGATACATCATTGAACTTCTTGGCAACGGTACGCAGGGAATCCCCGACTGCGAGCGTGATATTCTGGCCGTTGATAGTTACAGTGCCAGCACCGAATTCCCCCGCCGCAGGAGCCGCCGATACGACCGCTACATCCTGATTGGCAATCGCAAACGCGCCGGTTTCCTGTTTCTTGGCGAGCGCAATTGCGGTGATGTCATCAATCACATAGTTCGCATTTACTGCACCAGG
>CAZFOM010000024.1:0-19936 GCA_964520155.1 uncultured Rickettsiales bacterium | reverse complement strand
TTTTATATCCCGCCTGCCCCAGCGGATATCCGGCTGGGTGATGACTTTCACGCCCTGCGCTACTTCGGCAGGCTTTGGCATTTTGGCGGCAGTCACCATCATCGTGATCGCAGGTTTCACCTTCTTGGGATAGATATGATCACGCTTGGCGACCCCGCGGGTGATCTGTAGATACACCGTACCGTCCACACGATCATTCTGATCTATCAATTCCTGCATCACCATTTTGAGCGCGCGCATCGGCATCGGGTTTTGAATATCAAGTTCCCTGAGTGATCGCTCTAAGCGCTTTATATGCCGATCGCCATCGAGCAAGGTGCGGTTATAGAAGGCGATCACTTCGTAAATACCGTCTGAAAACAGATAGCCGCGATCCTCCATATGAATATGGGCGTCGCGGTGATGAACATACCTGCCATTGACGTAACTGATGCGTGCCATAGGGGAGTGGTGATAGCGAATTTCGCCCAAAATACCAATCAATTTTAGAGCATATCCGTTGTCACTTGAAACAATCTGGGTTCATAGCCGAAATCAATAAAGGCATCCTGAAAATCAAACATGAGATCGCGGTTCATGCGGGTTGCCATTTCGCCGTTGATGTGGGAGGCGCCATAGAGCTTGCCAAGCAGGTTTAATAGTGGCCGCATTAACGGAATCCGCACCAACCTGACGGGCTTTCCCAACGCGGTTGCAATCTGCTCAATCATCTGCCGGTAGGTAACGATACTACCGCCGCTACAGGTATAGGTTTTATTGACGGTTTTCGGGTGCGAGGCACATTGCAAGGCGGCTTTGGCCAGATCTTCCGCATGAACGGGCTGACGCTTGCCCTGCGCTGCGCCGTAGATCGGAAACATACCATAGCGCGCGATGGTTCTGGCGATCCGCGTTACATTCGCATCCAGCCCCACGCCATACACCATAGTGGGGCGCAGGATGGTGTAGCTTATCTGATGCGCCACGCACTGCATCGCCAGGGATTCTTCTGCCACCTTCAACGCGGCCACTGTTTCCTGCTCGTGCGGATCATTGCTTTCCTGCTTGCCGATGATCGAAGTGGAACTGAAGGCAACCACGCGGCGAATACCTAACTGCGCCAGCCTTTCGATTTGCGCCGGCAGCAGCCAGATCGGCGCGGTATGAATGAGTGTCATCGAGACAGCTTCTTCCTCGGCAAAACTCTTAAGACCGAGATCGAATTGTCGCCATGTCAGGTGAGGATGCAAAAGCGGCGAAGGCGTTTCCCGCGAGAATGCCATCACCTTGGAACCACTTGCAAGCAGTAGACCGATGAGACAAAGCCCGATCTGGCTGGATGCGCCGGTGATCAGAAAATGTTTGTCCTTCAAGGATTCATGCAAAGGTTCTTTGAAGAGATAGTGCTGCAATGCAATAGAGCGGCGCATCTGCCTATCATGATACGCATCAGGATTGGCAAGTGGCCGCACCAGACCAAACAATTGCATCAATGCGTAGCGCAGCACAATGCCAAGATAAAACAGCGGCAACAGTCCTGGCAGATAGTGCGTCCGAAAATGTTTGGAGAAATAGCGAATAAAGCCTTTGGTTTTCTGCCATTCGACAAACGCATCGCTGGCGTCGCTGGAACTGCGGAAATGGATGACATTTACGTCAGGAATACAGACTATCTTTTTGGCCACATCACGGATTCGCTTACAGAAATCCATATCTTCCATATGCAGGAAATACCCCTCATCCAACCCGCCCAGCGCAAGGTAATCCCGTGTGCGACTGAACAGATACGCTCCCGAGATCGCCGCCACTTCATGCGGTTGATCAGGCATGGGTTCGGTATGTATATTGAGTCGCTCATGCACAGGCAGGAGCCGCGAAAGCCCTATCGCATCCATCACGCTATTTCGTAGCGTCATGATATTCCTTCGAGATCCTCGCTGTTCGGTACCGTCAGGATCAATCAGGCGGCATCCCACCAGCGCGACATCCGGCCTGCGGTTCAACTCCTCCACGCTGCGAGAAAGCGCCTGCTTAGGCAAAACGCAATCGGGATTGAGCAGCAGCACATATTCCGCAGTCGCCTTATTGACGCCCGTATTACATGCCTTGGCAAACCCCAGATTCTTCTGCTGTTTCAGATAACACACCCGCGAATCGCTTTGCGAAAGCGCTTCCAGCCGCGATACCACGTCAGCGGGGTTGCCGTTATCGACGATGATGAGTTGAACGCATTCGGGTTGCCTGAGCACAGATTCCACACACACCCACAAGGCAGGGCCGGTGTGGTAGGTAACAACGACGATGCTTACTTCGGTCATTTAGACCAATCGGGCGGTGCCGCCTTATAGGCTTTGAAGGTGCTCATCTGGCGGTCACGATCCGAAATCACCGCATTTGCAACGGGTATCGGCCATTTTATATCGAGATCCGGATCATCAAACCGGATGCCGCCCTCCCCTGCTTTGTTGTAAAGTCCACTGACTTTGTAAAGCATATCCGCCGGCGCATCTCCCAGCACACAGAACCCGTGCGCAAATCCTGCGGGAATCCAGAACAGGCGCCCATTTTCTCCCGTCAACTCCACCCCAATATACTGGCCATAGGTCTTGGAATCCAGACGAATATCCACCGCCACATCCCACACCGCTCCGCGCTTCACCCCAACCAGTTTTCCCTGCGCGGGGTTGGTCTGGTAATGCAGGCCACGGATCACTCCTGCCTGCGAGCGCGAATGGTTGTCCTGCACGAAATCATGCGGCAATCCCATCTCCTTGAATTTTCCTGCATGAAACCGCTCGACAAAGAACCCGCGATTATCACGATGCACATCGAGATCTATGATCAGCAATCCTTCAATATCACATTTATGAACGCGCATATTTTTCCTTCATACAGGCTTGCAATCCCTGCTGCCAGGATGGCATTTCCACACCCAACACCTGATACGCCTTGTTGCAATCCAGACGCGAGTTTTTCGGGCGCTTAGCGGGCGTGGGGTATTGTTCGGTCGGAATCGGGTGGATTTTGTGTACCTTGAGGGACACACCCTGCGCGCGCGCCTGTTCAAAAATCGCAGTCGCAAACCCGTACCACGATGTCGCACCCGCATGGCAGAGGTGATAGACACCGGAGGGAAATTCCTCTTTACGCAGCGCGTTTCCAAGCGCCTTGAGACTTGCGCGCGCAAGCTGCGGCACATAGGTCGGCGCGCCCATCTGATCGCTTACGACCTTCAGTTCTTCACGCTCGGCACCGAGGCGCAGCATGGTATTGAGAAAATTTTTTCCCGTCGCATCATAGAGCCACGAAGTACGGAAGATGAGATACCTTCCGCCCACCTGCTTGATGCGATCCTCGCCCGCGAGTTTGGTACGGCCATACACCGACAAAGGCGACACCTCATCATCTTCCTTCCAGGGTTTTTCACCACTGCCGTTAAACACATAATCCGTGGAATAATGCACAAACGGAATATCACGCCCCGCGCAGTAGATCGCAATCACCGAGGGCGATTCGGCGTTGATGGTAAAGGCAATTTTTTCCTCGGCTTCGGCATTGTCCACCTGCGTGTATGCGGCGGCATTGATCACCATATCGGGTGCGTGCGATTCTAATACCGATTCGATCATGGCAGGCTTGGCAAGATCCGCATCCTTGCGGTCAAGAAACACGGCGGTAGGATGCAGCGCTTTCATCGCGCTGCCGATCTGACCATTTGCACCGAGCACCAGAAGTTTCAATCAACGCCTCCGGTCTTCATCGAGCACCGATTGCAGGTAGCGACCATAATCGCTCTTTCCAAGCTGAGAGGCGAGCGCTTTCAGCCCATCGGCAGTGATAAATTTCTTGCGGTAGGCAATTTCTTCGATACAGGAAATTTTCTGTCCCTGACGCGCTTCGATGGTCTGCACGAAAGCAGCGGCATCCAGAAGCGAGTCCGGCGTGCCGGTGTCAAGCCACGCCACCCCGCGTCCGAGCAGTTCCACTTTGAGCTGGCCACGCTTGAGATATTCCTTGTTCACATCGGTGATTTCCAGTTCACCACGCGCCGAGGGTTTGAGATTTCTGGCAATCGACACCACATCCGCATCGTAAAAATACAGCCCCGTAACCGCCCAGTTGGATTTGGGTTGCTTAGGTTTCTCCTCAATTGAAAGAGCCTTATTCTGTTCATCGAATTCCACCACGCCGTAGCGCTCGGGATCCTTGACGTGATAGGCAAAAACCGTCGCACCGCTGCGAGTCTGATAGGCTTTTTCGAGCGCGGTACCCATCGTCTGGCCGTAGAAGATATTATCGCCCAGCACCAGACACACCGGCGAATTGCCAATAAATTTTTCACCAATGAGGAATGCCTGCGCGATCCCTTCCGGCTTAGGCTGCACCGCATACGAGAAGGTTACGCCAAGATGCGAGCCATCGCCCAGCAGCGACTCGATCATCGGCGTATCGCGCGGCGTGCTGATGATCAGGATGTCCTTGATACCGGCGAGCATGAGCAGCGACACCGGATAATAAATCATCGGCTTGTCATACACAGGAAGCAACTGCTTACTCACCACATTGGTGATGGGCGAAAGCCGCGTTCCTGAACCGCCTGCCAGCACAATGCCTTTCATACTCAGGCTGCCTTTTTGCTGCGCACAGACTCGCTCCATGCGCGGTTGCTAAGATACCAGCCGACCGTCTGCTTCAAGCCGCTTTCAAACTGGTATGCGCGGGTAAAGCCCAGTTCGCTTTGCGCTTTGCGATCATCAATCGCATAGCGGCGATCATGCCCCAGACGATCCGCCACAAACGCGATCTGCGATGCGTACTTCCCGCCGTCTTTGCGTGGTGACATCTCATCGAGAATCGCGCAGATGCGGGTGACAACTTCGATATTGTTGCGCTCCGCATCGCCGCCGAAACAATAGGTTTCACCGGCTCTGCCTTTTTCGAGCGCGAGTATCACCCCGCGCGAATGATCCTCCACATGGATCCAGTCACGCACATTTTTTCCATCGCCATACACCGGTAATGGCTGCCCCGAGAGCGCCTTGGTAATCATGTGAGGAATCAGTTTTTCGGGAAATTGCCGCGGGCCATAGTTATTCGTGCAGTTGGTCACGATCACGGGCAACCCGTATGTCTCAAACCACGCGCGGCAGAGATGATCTCCTGCAGCCTTGGAGGCAGAGTATGGCGAATTGGGTTTCATCGGGCTGTCTTCGGTGAACTTGCCGGTGTCACCCAGCGAGCCATACACTTCATCGGTTGAAACCTGCACCATGCGGAAACGCGATTTTGCTTCAGCCGCAAGCGAGCGGAAATACTGGCGCGAGGCTTCGAGCAGCGTGTACACCCCTAAAATGTTGGTTTCGATGAATGCGCCAGGTTTTGCAATGGAGTTATCCACATGCGACTCCGCTGCGAAATTGAGTATCGCTTCTGGCTGATACGTCGCAAATAGTTTGGCAACTGCCTGCGCATCGCAGATATTTCCTACCACCAGCTCGAACGAGCCATTGTAAGTGTGTTCATTGATGTAGGCGAGGTTTTCGGCGTGTCCGGCATAGGTGAGCGCATCGAACACAATCACGCGATAGCCTTTTTCAACCGCCTGACCAACAAACGCGCTGCCGATGAATCCGGCACCGCCAGTGACAATTAGAGTAGGGTTTGGCATAGGTGGACTGGCTGATTAGAGGGAGTGCATGTGGTAGCAACCGCCTGCCGATTTATCAAGGCCGATTTACAGCGCTTAATCGAGGCGGAAACTGACGGGAATGAGGAATTCAAAGAGATTTCCCGCCGGATAGTTGACCGGAACGGCCGGCACGGGGTTGGATCGTCTGATCATCTCGGCAATGGCCGCATTGAGCGAGGCATGGCGGGTCGGGCGTTCGATGCGCGAATAGACAATCGTACCCTGCCGGTTGATGCGTATGCGGATGACCGCCTGACCTTCTAACCCCTGCGCCTTGGCATCGGCTGGGTAAACCTTGTTACGCTGGATCGAAAGCGAGATCACCTGCTCGTAGCGACGCAGCACTTCGGCGCTACCGTTGTCGGAATTGCCCGCAGCGGATCCCGCACCGCTTCTTGTGCCTTGCCCGCTGGTACTGGTTCCCGACCCTGCGGCAGGTGCCATCTGCGCAAGATTGAGTGCCGCAGTGGCAGCAGAGGCATCCCCCCGCACAAACTGGGATGGCATCTGTTGCGCCTGCTTAACGGTTTGTTCTGACACCACCTGTGTTGCGATTGCAGGTGTTTCCGCTTTGACCGGCGGCAAATACCCCATGACCGGCTGCGGGGTTGGTTCTGTGTTTGGAGTCGTCTTTACGGTAGCCGTGGGTTTGGGCATTTCGCGCGGAGGGACGACAGGTTCAGGCAAGGGCTCCATTTCTCCGATCAGATGTTCAAGTGCCTTGACCGCTGGCGCATTGGCCGCCACTTGCGGTTGAGCGAGTGGTCGGCTAGGAGCGGGCGCGGCGACGCCACCGGTAAATGCCTGCACAGACTGTGTTGTTTGTGTATTCGATTCTCCGCCACCGATTTTGATATTCAGCGAACGCACGGGTATCTGAATCACATCCTCACGCGGCACAAACTGATAGATCACGAGCACCGCAATATGAAGGAGCAGAGCACAGCCCATCATCATCATGAAATGGCGCTCGTTCAGCGGTTGCCTGAGATCGGAATAGGGAGAAAGCGGTTTGATCAGCCAGGTTGCAAACATGGTCTATAACGACGTAGTCACGAGGGAGAGATTCACGCCACCCGCCGCTTTGACAAGCTCCATGATCGCAATCATGTTGGTGGCAGGAACGCGCGCATCTGCCTTGATGGTGATAATGCGGTCGCGGTTGTTTTTGAGTAGTTCGCGCATGGTGGTGATCAGATCCTCGCGCAGCACAAAATCGTCATTGACCAGAATTTCGTCGTTATTACCCAGGATAACAACGATGTGCCCTTCATCGAGCACATGGCCGCTATCGGCTTTGGGAATCTCCACATGAATCACTTCAAATTTTTCAATCGTGCCGCCGATCAGAAAGAAAATCAGCATGAGAAAGATGACATTGATCATCGGAATCATGTTGATATCTTTTTGTCCCTGCCGTGAGCGCCCGATATCCATATCACATCTTCCAGTCCGAAACCGACACGTTACGCGCACCGGTCAGGTAGATTTTATCGAGCACCGTCACCATGGTCTGCACCGAGACTTTAGAGGATACGAGCACCATGATGTGCTGATCCACATTTTTTTCAAACTCATCCACCAGCCGCAATGAAAGATCCCTCAAACCCATGCTTTTATTGCCCAGAAATACCTCGCCGTTATCCGAAACATAGATATACATCACCTGCTGTTTGGCGTCGCGCTTGGCCGAATCCGACGGCATCATCAGCTCCATGGATTCCTGCCGCACGAAACTGGTCGACAGCATGAAGAAGAACAATAGGCAACAGAGAATATCCACGAGCGAGGTAAGTGGAATGGGGCGTGCGCGTCTGAACTGCCGTTCAATATGAATCATGCAACCCGCCTAGAAGCTGTTATAGCGAGGGCTTAAGAGATGTAGCGTACTGGTGCTTTGCGGTGTTGTGCGCAGCGACGCAGTGGCTTCGCGTGCACGATCCTCTTTTTCGCGCTGGTCGATTTCGCGCTTGAGCGCTTCTTTGCGTTTTAATTCTTTTTCATTACGCTTGAATTCGTCTTCGAGCGCGAGAATCTGAATCGAGACATCTTTCATCGTCGCGCGCACGCGTTCGATGATGGAATCAAACGCATAATACGCTGCCGTTGCCGGAACCGCAACCAGCAGCCCTGCCGCGGTCGTAAGCAGCGCTTCCCAGATCCCACCGGCAAGCTGTGAGGGATCGACGCGCGCGCCCGCCATCTCAAGTTTGGAGAAGGCCGCCACCATCCCGATTACGGTGCCAAGCAGCCCGAGCAGCGGCGCGATATTCGCCGTCCATTCCAGGCCGCGCATATGGGATTCGAGATAGCGAATATCGGCTGACCCAACGCGCGCGATTTCCGATTCTTTGCTGCGCTGCGAGATTTCTCGATTCGCCACGCAATCGAGTGACACGCGCATGATGCGGGCAATAGGGCCTTTCACGGTAGAAAGCGTGCGCGATGCCTGTCTGATATCGCCTGAGCGGATTTCGTTTACCGCGCGATCAATAAAGTTATTGCGGAAAATACCTGCGGTGGAAAATTGATACAGTTTGAACAGGATCACCGCCAACAGATAGACCGACAGAATGGCCAGCACATACATGACCAGACCGCCCTTATCGAACAATTCGAGAACGCCCACATTACCCTCAGTTGTTATTATTTTTTAATTATCCACTACTAATAGCGGGTGATGCGATTTGCACCTTAAAAATTTTGAGGGCAACATACTTGATCAGTCGGGCTGCATCAATACATTTTAACAAAAAAGTTAATGCCGTTAATCATTTGGCGGATGCCAATTTATTCGCAGTGTTTTCATGCGCACTACTTGTGGCAATACATTAGAACGGTTATATGAGGCCAGAATTCCATTTTATGCGATGAACCGTTATGCCCCCCTCGAAGATCACCCGTGAGCAGGCTGAAAAAGCCGTTAAAGTATTACTCGAATGGGCGGGGGATGATCCGTCGCGGGAGGGATTACTCGATACCCCCAAGCGCGTCGTAAAAGCATTCGAGGAGTTTTTTGTCGGCTACAAGCAGGATCCCAAAAAACTGCTCGCGCGCACTTTCAAGGAGGTAAATGGTTACGACGAGATGGTCGTGCTGCGTGACATTAATTTTGAATCACACTGCGAGCACCATATGGTGCCATTCATCGGCAAGGCGCATGTGGCCTATCTTCCGCAGAATAAAGTGGTCGGTATCAGCAAGCTCGCGCGGCTGGTGGATCTGTATGCAAAGCGCCTTCAGATTCAGGAAAAGATGACCGCGCAGATTGCCAATACCTTGAACGATGTATTGCAGCCGAAAGGTGTCGCGGTGGTCATCGAGGCACAACATTTCTGCATGACGACGCGCGGCGTGCACAAGCATGGCGTCACGATGCAAACCAGCCAGATGCTCGGACGTTTCAGAAGCGACCCCAAAACGCGTCAGGAGTTTTTCAACCTGATCGCTTCGCCGCTCTATCGAGGCACTTCTCTCTAATAAGTATGATACAGGCAACCACACGCTCAGCGATTGCCATTCTGGAGCATCTGGTTGCGTTCGATACCACCAGCCGCGATTCCAATCTGGCATTGATCGCGTGGGTGGAGGATTACCTGAAAGGGCATGGTATCCAAGCTACGCGAATCCCCAGTGAAGATGGTAACAAGGCAAATCTCTGGGCAACGATCGGGCATGGGAACGGCGGGATGGTGTTATCGGGGCATACTGATGTTGTGCCGGTCGATGGTCAGGAGTGGCACACGCCTCCCTTCACATTGACGCAGCGGGAAGACAAACTGTATGGCCGCGGCGCATCCGATATGAAAGGCTTTATCGCCTGTGTGCTCGCACTCGTACCGCACTGGAAACAATCTCCTCCGGCGATGCCGGTACATATCGCGCTATCCTATGATGAGGAGATTGGTTGCATCGGAGTGCCGCATTTATTGTCCTTCGTCCGTTCGCAGCATATCTCCCCTGCCCTTGCGATTATTGGTGAGCCGACAGAAATGAAAATGGTGGTAGGGCATAAAGGCATCGCCTCCTACGAAACGACTTTTACGGGTCTGGAAGGCCATTCGAGCGATCCGGATCGCGGGGTGAATGCCATTGAGTATGCGAGCCGCTTCATTACCTTTCTGAATACGTTACAGCAGGATTGCAAACAGCATATGTGTCAGGAGTTTCATCCACCCTATACTACCGTGCATGTCGGTGTCATACGCGGCGGCACGGCACGCAACATCATCCCCAAGCAATGCTATGTGAACTGGGAGATACGCCCCACTTCAGAAAACGAACTGCTCGCGCTCGAATCAAAAGTGTCGCAGCATCTCACAACCCTTCAAGGCGAGATGAAATCGCGTCATCCGCAAGCGGGTGTGCAACAACAAATCATCTCGCGTAATCCGGTGCTGGTGCCCGAACCGTCGCTGCCGATGCAATCCCAACTCATGACCGCACTCGCCACGAACCAGACCGAAACCATCTCGTTTTATACCGAAGGCGGGTTGTTTCAGAAAGCGGGGATTCCTTCTGTCATCATCGGCCCGGGTAGCATCAAACAAGCCCATGCACCTAACGAATTCATCGAGGTGTCTCAGCTCGATGCGTGTATCCATTTCCTTGAAAATCTCTTATCGTAATAGTTTCTGCGCGGGATTGACTTTCACAAGACGCACCCCATATTAGATGCATGTACACCAAAACGACGAATGCCATAAAAGTTACTGTCATTCCCGCCTATCTCGAGCATCACTCGGAACCGGAAGAAAACCGTTACGTGTGGGCGTATACGGTGCAACTCGAAAATCACGGTCAGGAGCAGGTGCAGCTCATCAACCGCTATTGGCACATTACCGATGCGTTTGGTCGTGCGCAGGAAGTGCGCGGCCCCGGCGTGGTGGGAGAACAACCGGTTCTGAAGCCTGGTGAGATTTTTCAGTACACAAGCGGCACCTCGCTGGAAACACCTTCCGGTATCATGGTGGGCAGCTATGAAATGATGAGTGAAAAAGGCAGCCGTTTCCAGATCGCCATCCCTGCCTTCTCGCTCGACAGCCCCTTTCAGACCAGCCGCCCGAATTAACTGTTTTTTGAGGCGCAATCGGTTATACTGTAACCGAATTGTAATCGTTTTATCTTACTATGTGTCAGATAAAGGATAAAAGCGATGGATGCTGTTGCTCTCAGTTTTCAGAATTATCAACGCATGAACCAGCCGGTTGACCCGGGTGCGTATGATAAATTCAATCCCAAAGGATACGGTCTTATTCAGGTGTTATTGCCTGGTCTGGGAGACGTACAAAAACCACCGTCTCAAGGATGGGCGGCGAAACCCATCGCCCAATGGGGACAGCAGCGCAATCCAGGGCCTATCGGGAAAATGCTGCGTGAAATGTTTGATACGCTCAAGCAGGGCGGTGTCAACATGATGGAAGGCGTCGGTGCAGGTGATGTATTCGGCAGTAATAGTGGCGATGGTGGTGGCGCGGCCAGTGGCGGTGGTGGCGATTTTGGTGGCGGCGGTGCTGGAGGAAGTGGTGGCGGATTCGAGCATCAGGAATTCAGTGGCAGCGATCCCATTGCACCAATGCCTACACCAATCATCAACACCGGTGGCAATTTCTGGAAGGGCGTAGACTTCGATTAGCGCCTTCACTTGCAACCGCATTGTGAAGCGATGCGGAATCTGTTATACTGAGATGAAGCAAGAATTAATAAAAATAATAAAAACATCTACATCGTGGGGAGCCTATGTGGGAGCGTTCCAAGAACCCGTCAAGGACGGTCGCCGTCGCGAGGCTGATCAAGCGCAAGGCGTCACGCAAATTTCTCAAGAGCCGTCAGATTCTCTCGCAGCTTGCCACGATCAACGAACTGCGCTCTGAGATTGACCTTCTCACCTCCTATTCCACCGATACGATTTACCGCCTGCGTTACGATAGCATGACCTACGATTATGTCAGCCCATCGGTCGTGCGTCTGCTCGGCTATACGCCCGCTGAGATGAAACGTATCAATATCCGTAAGCTGATCCTTGAAACGCGGATCGTGACCGAGGGCATGAAACTCGTGAATTCCTTTCAGACGCTTGAGGATACACGCAAAAAAGGAGAAGTGAATAAATGGCAGGCGGATTACCTCATCCGCACCAAGGATGGCCGCAAGATCTGGATCTCGGACGTGTCCTATCCATGGTTTGATAAACACGGCACGATTATCGGCTCGGTAGGTTCGCTGCGCGACATCACCGATCGCATTGAAGCGGAAGCCAAGGTTAAAGAAGAACTGGTGCGTATTGCCAATACGGATTCGCTGACGGGTATTGCAAACCGCAGGCACTTCTTTGCAAAACTCGACGATGAAATAAAACGTGTCAAACGCAGCAAGGGAGCGCTTGGCGTGTTGCTGATCGATGTGGATCACTTCAAGAAAATCAACGATCAGTATGGCCACGATACCGGCGATAAAGTGCTGGTAGACATCACCCGCATCATCAATGCCTGTTTACGCGAAACCGACATGGCCGGAAGAATCGGCGGCGAAGAGTTCGGAGTTCTGTTGCATGATACCCCTAATGAGGGGGCGTATTGGGTGGCAGAGCGCATTCGTGCCTCCATCGCGCAGCATCAGTTTACCACTGCAACGGAAGCAAAACCCCTGCGCTGCACGGTTTCGATCGGTGTGAGCAGCTTCCATCCCGACGATATGCTCGATGCCGCACGCCTCTACAAGCAAGCCGATAACCGGTTGTATATCGCCAAGAATACGGGGCGAAACCAAGTCTCCGTCGAAGGATTGATGCAGTTTCACTAGACATCATCCTCTGACCCGATTATTACGCAGCCTCTGGTTGTATATGCCTTCATGAGAGTTTTTGTGCCCGTTTTCTTTCGCTGGAAACATATACTGATACTTGCCGTGGGCTTTCAGGTCATGCTCATGGCGTTTGGCGCGCTGGCCAATTTTCTATATCCCTTCATATCGCTGATTACCGGATTTGAAGTAGCTTTACCGGACATCGTATGGGTGAATATCGCGTACGACTCCGCACTCTACGCACTCACGCTGGCTGCGGTGATGATGGTATCACTGGATCGCTTGCAGGTGGTGTTTACCGAAGACAAAACCACATTCACGGCAATGGATATCCGGCATCGCCCTGTCATGGATATGCTGCGCTTTATTAAATTCGGCATTTTCTTTTGCGCCGCGCGTCTGGCGCTGGTGTTGTGTTTCATGCTGCCGGTGGGCATCTCGCGCATGTTATCTGAGCATGGTGTGGTGGATGTGGAGTTGCTCACACGCATCGCGCTTGATTATTCGCATCATCCCCTCATTACACTGACGATTGAAATCCTGATCACAGCGCTGGTGCTGCGTTTTCTGTTTACGCAGAAATACCTGCATAAGCGCATCTGCCTGATGCAGCACGCCTAAAGTTTCTTGATCTCACTCTCGTCGAGCTTACGCGCTTCTTCCATCAGCATGATGGGAATGCCATCGCGGATTGGATAGGCCAGTCCCGCTTTGTCGCTGATCAGTTCCTGTTTATCCGCATCGAAGCGCAATACCGATTTGGTCATAGGACAAACGAGTAATTCAAGTAATTTGCGGTCAACCGAGGCAGGTGCTTTGTTCATATAACCCACTCTTTACGAAAACAGGATGGAAGACAGTCTGCGGCGAAATCGCAAGGTTAGCGGATGGGTCTGACCCAGCACCTCGAAGAAATCGACGAGTTGCTTGCGCGCCGCGTCTTCATTCCAGTTGCGGTCTTTCTCGATGATGTACAGCAGCGATTCCATTGCATCTTCCTGCTTGCCAACCGCAAATTGCTGCACCGCGAGATCAAGCCGCGCCTGATGATCCGCCGGATTCTTCTTCAAGGCATTCTCAAACTCGGCCACTTTATCCGCGCCCTGCGCAGCGGCTTTCGTAAGTTTTAATGCCGCTATCGCCGCCGCAATATCTTCCTGCTGCAACAGCAGATCCGGCAGCGCTTTAATCAATGCATCGGCTTCCGAAAAATGAAGCTGCATAGTGTAGGCTTTGATCACTCCGGCGATCGCTTTAGGGTTATCCGGCTGCTTAGCATTCACCTGCTTGAACAACGAGAGCGCCTGATTAGCATCGCCCGCTTGCAAATGTGCTTCCGCTGCGGCGAGTGTTTCTTCATGCTCATTTTCACCTTCACCCAGCACGATCCCGATCCGCGACAAAAACTGCACGAGTTGACTTTCGGGGAGCGCGCCCTGAAACGCATCCACCGGCTGGCCTTGCGAAAACACAAACACAGTGGGAACCGACTGGACGCCAAACTGCGCGGCAATCTGCTGATTTTTATCAATATCCACCCGCGCGAGGTGCACTTTGCCTGCGGCTTTTTCCACGAGTTTGGCAAGCGTCGGCCCCAGTTGCTTGCACGGGCCGCACCAGCTCGCCGTGAAATAGAGCAGCACCGGCACTTTGAGCGACGCCTGCACCACATCGGTCATGAAGGTCTGCAGGCTTACTTCCTTGATCCAATCACTGGTTTTTCCGGCTGGCGTCTTGGGGGCTAATTCCATGGGATTTCCTATCGTTGATGTATTTGTATATAAGCGCAATTTCTGGGGCTTCAACGGCTGATTCTCTGGCAGGGCGAAATTTCTCGCGTAACCCCCTTGCAAACTTCTTTTGAATGCGTATTATCTGGCTCCACTTTTTACCCTTTCGGTGTCGTGATTCCATCACAACCTTTTGAAATACCGAAATGATTTGAGCGGGCGTAGCTCAGGGGTAGAGTGCAACCTTGCCAAGGTTGATGTCGAGAGTTCGAATCTCTTCGCCCGCTCCATTCTCCTTTTCTCTTGATCCGGTTCGCATTATCCAACATCCATAGGCGCATGTCATATCGGGAAGTGATTTTCATCGGCCTGCCTGGGCCATACCATAATTACGGCGGATTATCGCAGGATAATCTCGCCTCGACGAAGAATCGTCACCGTGCCTCCAACCCTCAGGAAGCCGTATTGCAGGCGCTCGAGTTGGTTTCCATGCTAAGGGCACTCGGGATTACGGTAGGGATTTTGCCCCCGCTGCTTCGGCCTCATCTTCCCTCGTTACCAGTGGATGGCGGCCATAGTGCAGCGCAGAAAATCTCGTACGCCGCAAACCATCATCCGGCCTTGCTTGAACAATGCTACTCCAGTTCGGCGATGTGGACAGCCAACGCCGCAACCATCGCGCCATCGCCGGACACAGAGGATGGAAAATTACATCTCACCTCGGCGAATCTGTTTACCAAACCGCACCGTAGAATAGAGGCAGAAGATACCCACCGCATTCTGAGCCATATCTTCTCCGACAGCGAGCAGTTCGTGGTTCACGCGCCGCTCGATCCTGCTCAGGGCTTGCGCGATGAAGGGGCGGCAAACCACACCCGCCTTACACCTGCGCATGGCACATCGGGTGTGCATGTGTTTGTGTATGGGGCGGAAGGATCCGCAGCCGATCCCGCATGGGCGCGTCAGACATGGAGTGCTTCCAATCAGGTGGCCGTGCAGCACCAGTTGAATAAAAACACCTGCCTTATGCTGCAGCAGAACCCTACGGCAATAGAGCAAGGCGTGTTTCACAACGACGTGATCGCGGTGGGGCATCTGAACTGCCTGCTGTATCACGAAGAGGCATATGCAGACGGGGAAGCGTGTATTGCGCGTATTCGGGACGCCTACGAAACGCTCCACCACCAACCGCTCCACTGCCTGAAAGTGCTGTCGCAGGAACTGTCGGTGGCTGATGCGGTAAAAACCTATCTGTTCAATAGCCAGATCGTATCCAATGCGAAGGGAGGGATGGTCGTCATCGCTCCCACCGAAGCTGAGGAACATGAAGGCGCGCGTAACGTGTTTAAGAGAATTGTGACAGGAGATAATCCGGTTGCTGAGGTGCGTTATGTTAATCTGCGTCAGAGCATGAATAACGGCGGCGGGCCTGCCTGTCTGCGCCTGCGAATCGTAATGAATGACCAGCAGCTTGCGAGTGTACAAAAAACCAGCCGTGTCATAGTTGATGATGCGTTGCACGCACAACTGACGGTGTGGGCAAAGACGTATTTTCCGGATCGTCTCATGCCGGAAGATCTTAGCGATCCCAAGCTATACGCCAAAACACATACTGCGCTGACCGCGCTTGCGGCGCTCACACATCTTCCAATTCTTCCGGATTATGCAGTCTGATCCGCTGATTCTGTGCTTTTTGTTCGTCGCGTCCATCATCGGCGCGGCCCTCAACTCTGTTGCGGGAGGCGGCACATTTTTTACGTTTCCGGCATTATTATTCTCGGGCATGTCGCCGATTGCAGCCAATGCCACCAGCACCATGGCGCTGTGGCCTGGCACCGTGGCAAGTGCCTATGCGTATCGCGAGGAAGCAAAACGCCATATCGATAAAATGCCGCGTCTTATCACTATTAGTTTGCTGGGCGGCGCGGCGGGGGCGATCACACTGCTGATCACACCGGAGAAAACTTTTCAGGCCTTGATCCCTTGGCTGCTGCTGACAGCAACCATTCTGTTCACTGTCAGCCCGTATGTGACCGCATATGTTCGCAAGCGCACACAGGATCGGGCGTCCTTCAAACATATGGGACTCATCGGCACGACACTGCTGCAATTTGGCATCGCGTTTTACGGCGGGTATTTCGGCGCAGGGATCGGCATTCTGATGCTCGCCTTGCTGGGACTCATGGGGATGCAGGATATTCACGAAATGAATGGGCTGAAAACCATTCTTGGCAGCGCGATCAACGCCATGGCCGTATTGCTGTTTGTGGTGATGGGGGTGATCGTGTGGAAGATCGCCGCAGTGATGATCATCGGCGGGATGATCGGGGGCTATTACGGCGCGCGCATCGCCAAGCGCATCCCCCGCGTATGGATCCGCGGCATCGTCATCATCACTGGCTGCATACTTACCATTGTGTTTTTTACAAATTAGATTCACTCATTTGTCATCGCGAGAAGCACGATGACGCGACGCTTGTTTGTCATGCCGCACTCGTTGCGGCATCCAGCTAGACCCCGCAACGCGCGCGGGGTAACAACAATGCATCCACATTACCGTTGGTCGCTCGCAATGACGGAGGACACACAAGTTCGCAGCTTAGATAATCTTAATCCCATCTTCTTTCAAACGCGATGGAATATCCATGCTTTCGTGTAGCACGTTGATAACGGCAATATCGTGATTCGAAAATTCACGGAAGAAAATATAGTGGCTCATAAATCGAATAAAAAACACGTCTTTAATGACGTCATCGTCCACGGATCGCCATAGATGTCGTTGTCGCGGCAGATTTGAGATTGCTTGGCCAAGATCGCGGACATATCTATCTGCCTGATCTTCGCCCCATTGGGCTTGTGTAAAGAGCCAGATTTCTTCAATGCTTGCCTCGGCAGGCGCAAGAATCTCAATGTTCATTTTTTGCGCTTGGCATTGGTAATGATTTTTTCAATATCGAACGGAACAAACTCAGAGCGATCCGCCTCCATCCCCACTTTCAATTCCTGCCGCAGGAAATTCCATTTACGCGCCTCTTCGCGCTCATAATCACGGCGGACGAGATCGCGGATATACTCACTTGCGGAGGCATAAAGCCCCGATTCTCCGGTTTTACGCTGGATAAAACTCTGTAATTCACCGCTAAAGCGGACATTGACGCCTTCTGCCATAACAACTCCTATTTTACTGTACTATGGCATATGTCCCACAAAATGTCAATCCTGTGGGACATACGGCTTAATAATTGCCACGCCTCCAAAACACAACCCGCTAAGCCGCCTTCAAGCTGCGCGTGAGAAAGTAACTCATGCGCCGTGAAAAAGCTGCCGGTTCCAGCAATTCTTCGCCTTCAAGGATTTTTGCCTGATCGAGCAGCAGGAACGCAATATCGCGAGTCTCATCGCTGACCTCAGATTCACGGATGCGTTTAGCAAGCGAACGGATGATCGGGTGATCGGGATTGATATCGAGAATTTTTGCGTAGGCGGTTTGCGGCAGTTGTTTATTTTCGCGCAGGAACTGCTCCAAACGGATATCCATATCCCCCTCGCCCACCGACAGGCACACAGGGCTTTCCGACAACTTATTCGTCACGCGCACATCTTTCACCGCATCGCCATAGATGGTTTTCAATGCCGTAATCAGCGTTTCCATTTCCGGTTCGGTTTTGGGTTTGGCAGCAGGTTCCTGATTGTCAGCCTTAGGCGTATCCGTGGCTAGCGCATCCAGATCCGAAGCGGCACGCGTGACGGATTTGAACTCTTTTTCTTTATACTGGTTTACGACATTTACCCAAAAATCATCCACATGATCGGTAAACAACAGCACTTCGATACCGCGCTTCTTAAACCCCTCAAGCTGCGGACTGTTTGCGATTGCCTCCAACCGATCACCGGTCAGGTAATATATATGTTTCTGGTTCGGTTTCATGCGGGTGATATACGCATCAAGCCCCGTGACCTTCTCCTCCGCATGGGTGGTGTGAAACCGACATACCTCCAAAATTTCGTCCTTAGGCGCCATGGTTTCGCACAGACCTTCCTTGAGCACGGCGCCAAAGTTCTGCCAGAAGGATTCGTATTCCTTAGGGTCTTTTTCAGCGCGTTTTTTGAGATCCGAAAGCACCTTTTTCACCACGCTTTCGCGGATTTTATCGAGAATGGGATTGGCCTGTAGTGTTTCGCGGCTGATATTCAGCGGCAGATCTTCCGAATCCACCACCCCGCGCAGAAACCGCATCCATGCAGGCACCACCTGCGCGTGTTCATCCGTAATGAACACTTTGCGCACATAGAGCTTTACGCGGTTGCGGCGGTCAGGATGAAACAGGTCAAACGGCTTGACCGAGGGTATGAACAGCAGGTTGGTATATTCGATTTTTCCTTCCGCGCGGTTATGCAGAATCGCCCAGGGTTTATCCGGCGAATGCGCGACATGGCGGTAAAATTCCTGATATTGTTCCTCGCTAATTTCCGATTTCGGACGCGCCCAGAGTGCGGTACCTTTGTTCAGCGGATGGATTTTTCCGTCCGCTTCCACAAACTCGATCGGGAAGGAAATATGATTGGAATAGGTTTCCGCAATAAAGCCCAACCGAAAGCGATCCAGATAGAGGTCATAGTCTTTGCCCTGCTTGATGCTGAGCGTAATCGAAGTACCTCGGGGGGTGGAATCTGCCGCATCGCGGATCGTGTATTGCCCCAGCCCGTCCGATTCCCAGACGGCGCCCGCAGCCTCACCCGCCTTGCGGCTGATCACCTTCACCGTATCGGCCACCATGAAGGCGGAATAAAACCCAACTCCAAACTGGCCAATGAGCGGCACATCTTTCTTACTGTCGCCAGAAAGCGATTCGAGAAATTCCTGCGTGCCGGACTTTGCAATCGTGCCCAAATTACGGATCATTTCTTCGCGTGACATGCCAATCCCGTTATCGGTCAAAGTCAGGGTACGCGCCTTTTCATCCGCCGAAAGCGTGATCTTGAGGCGGGTATCCTCGGCAAGCAGTTCGGGTTTGGTAATCGCCTCATAGCGCAGTTTATCGCAGGCATCCGAGGCATTGCTGATCAACTCGCGCAGAAAAATATCGCGGTTGGTGTAAAGCGAATGGATCATCAGCTTCAATACTTTGCTGATTTCCGCGCCAAAGGTATGGGTTTCGGTATTTGTCATAGCTCACAAAGAATGCTTTTGTTATACTCATATCAGGGATATGGAGTGGAATCGTAAAAAATCAAGATAACACACATCACATTGTATGTATTGCATCAGAATTATCGCCGTTTTATTAACACTACTGTGCAGTGTGAGTGCCTATGCACAGACCTCGCCGTCCGCTCTGTCCAAGCTCGATAGCGAGCTGATCTACCGCGCGACATTTGGCCGTGCGGACGATATTACCATTTTGTTGAATCAAGGTGCAAATCCCAACATTCGCAACCCCGAAGGCTGGTCTGTGCTTTCCATTGCGGCAGATCGAACCGATCCTGAAGCCGTGAAAATTGTTAAAGCATTGCTCACAGGGGGTGCTAGTCCCAATACGTTTGATCCGATCACCAAATCCTATCCCATTCTCAATGCCATCAAGAATGATTCGGCGGAAATGACCCGCCTTCTGCTTGAAAAAGGCGCGGATTATAAAGTGAAGGATGCGATCGGACGGCCTCTGATTGAGATTGCAAAAAAACGTGGCAATACAGACATCATTGCCATGATTCAATCCCGACTGGACAAAGA
>CAZFOM010000023.1:0-20338 GCA_964520155.1 uncultured Rickettsiales bacterium | reverse complement strand
GGCAATAACTGATGCCGAACTGCTGGTGATTGATGTGCCTGATTCGAGTCGGCACTAAGGTAAGATATATGAATAATTTAACACAGACTATACAGCCTAGTATCTTCGTATCCCACGGCGCGCCGAGCTTGATGCTGGATGACTGCTCGGCGCGTGACTTCCTCCGGTCGCTGGCGAGCACCATGCCTAAGCCAGAGGCCATCGTGGTTGTTTCGGCGCATTGGGAAACCGATATCCCGACCCTCAGCAATGCCACTCAGCCAGCGATGATTTATGATTTTTCTGGCTTTGCACCGGCGCTGCATCAATTCACCTATCCCGTGAAAGGTGCTGTGCCGCTGGCTTCTGAAATTGGCACGCTTCTGAGTGCCTCAGGCTTGCCTGTGCGCTACGAAACACGCGGTATTGACCACGGGGTGTGGGTGCCACTCTCGCTCATCTATCCGAATGCTGACGTGCCCATGGTGCAGCTTTCCATTCAGCCGCATCTGGGCGCACAGCATCACGCCAACCTGGGCAGAGCACTGCGCTCACTGCGGCAGAGAAATATACTGGTGCTGGCCACCGGCAGCATCACGCATAACCTGTCGCGTTTTCGTATGCACCAGCTGCATGATAGCGCCGAAGAAGAAGCCGTGGCGTTTGCAGATTGGGTGCACGACACTATCCAGCAATCGCAGGATGAAGAGCTAATTAACTTTGAAACCAAAGCCCCATTTGCGCGCTGGAACCATCCAACGCCAGAACATTTCTACCCGCTTTTGGTGGCTGCTTTTGCTGCAGGTGATGATCATACATCCGAACGTCTGCATCATAGCTATACTTATGGTGTGCTGGCGATGGATAGCTATGCATTTCACTAGCAATTAGAATCATTTTAGAAAAAGGAGACTTTATGACCAGCATTTTTGATCCCATCGCACTCGGCGATTTAAAACTTCCCAATCGCATGATTATGGCACCCATGACACGTGGCCGCGCCGAAGCAGGCGCGGTGCCGGGGGCACTGATGGCGGAGTATTACTCAGATCGTGCCGCGGCTGGCCTCATTATCAGCGAGGCCACCGCCATCAGCCCGCAAGGCCATGGCTGGAACAATGCTCCGGGCATCTGGAATGAGGCGCAGGTGCAAGGCTGGCGGAAAGTCACTGATGCAGTGCATCAGCGTGGTGGTCGCATGTTTCTGCAATTATGGCACATGGGTCGTGTATCGCATCCCGATTTTCTGCAAGGCAAGCAGCCAGTCGGGCCGTCAGCGATTGCGGCCAAAGGTGAATCTCACACGCCCACCGGCACCAAACCTTATGTAGTGCCACACGCACTGAGCGTAGACGAAATTCAGGCGATTATCGGTGAGTATGCAGCCGCTGCTGAGCGTGCCATCAACGCAGGATTCGACGGCGTTGAGGTGCATGGTGCAAACGGTTACCTGATTGATCAATTCATCCGCGATGGCTCCAACCAACGCACCGATAGCTATGGAGGCAGCACCGATAATCGCCTGCGCTTCCTGCTGGAAGTGACCAAGGCGGTGATTACGAAAATTGGCGCGGGCCGTGTGGGCGTTCGCCTGTCGCCCACTGGGCAATATAACGATATGCGTGATAGCAATCCGGTGGCCACGTTCAGCAGAGCGGCTGAGCTGCTTTCGCCACTTGGTCTTGCCTATCTACACACGATGGAAGCACTTCCCGGCCATCCCTTTGCGGCTGAGGGCGAGCGGGTTACGCCACATATCCGCAAAGCATATAAAGGCGTGCTCATCACCAATGGCGGCTATGATGTGGCGCTTGCCAATCAGGCGCTGGCAAATGGTGAAGCCGATGCCATTGCGTTTGGCGTGCCGTTCCTCGCCAACCCCGATCTGGTGCAGCGTTTTAAGCACAATCAGCCGCTCAATGCACCGGATTTTGCCACCTTCTACACACAAGGTGCAAAAGGTTACACCGATTACCCCACCCACCAGCAACACGCCGCTTAACTTAACCAAAAAGGAGACTACCCATGTTAAAGACTTTCGTACTTGCTTCGTTTCTAACCCTTTCCTCTACCGCTGCCATGGCTAAGATGACACCGCTGGCCGAGATGCCGTCAGGAAAGTATGAGCTCGATAAAAGCCATGCCAGCGTGACGTGGAAAGTCAGCCATCTGGGCCTCTCCAACTACACGGCGCGCTTTGCGAAAATGGATGCGACGCTGGAGTTTGATGCGAAGGATCCTACCAAGAGCAAGCTGGTTGCGACAGTAGATCCGACCTCGATCCGCACCGACTATCCAAATGCCGCTGAGAAAGATTTTGATAAAAAACTCGCGCAGGATGCAGACTGGTTTAATGCCGGCAAGTTTCCTGAAATCAAATTTGAATCCACCAAAGTCGAAAAAACTAGTGAGAATACGGGTAAGGTGCATGGTAACTTGACCATGCTTGGTGTGACCAAGCCGCTGGTGCTCGATGTCAAATACAACGGTGCCTACATCAAAAAACCATTCGCTGATGTGCCAGGCCTCGGTTTTTCTGGCACCACAAAAGTCAAACGTTCGGATTGGGGCTTTACTACCTATGTCCCCAACATTGGCGACGAGGTGGAAGTGCTGATCGAAGTTGAATTTCACAAGGCGCAATAACCATGGCATCTCCTGTGCGCCGCTATCATGGACTTGCCATCGCCCTGCACTGGGTGATGGCATTGGCCTTTTTTGCCATGCTTGGCAGCGGGCTTGCCATGGTGCATCTGGAGCTGGATCAGAGCCTCAAGTTTCAGATGTTCCAATGGCACAAGTCGCTGGGCGTGCTGCTCTTGATGGCGGCGCTGCTGCGTCTTGTGATTAAATTCACAACCAAACAACCGCCGCTGCCGGACTCCATGAAACCACTGGAGAAAAAAGCGGCCAAGGCCGGTCACTGGGCGTTTTATGGCTGGATGCTGGCGCTGCCGATGGCTGGCTGGGTGATGGTGTCCGCAAGCCCTTACGGCCTGCCTACGATTGTGTTTGGCTGGTTTGAGTGGCCGCATATCCCCAATATCGCAGCCAATGAAATGATTGAAGAAGCCGCTAAACTAATTCACCAATGGCTTGCTTACAGCTTTATCGCGCTGATTAGTATGCATATCGCAGCGGTGATCAAACATGCGGTCTTTGAAAAAGAAAATCTGCTGCCGCGCATGGGTATTGGAAAATTAAAGGAGAAAGTATGAAAAATTTTGTCATCCCTGCGAAGGCAGGGATCCTGTCGATCGGTTTATTTCTGGCATCTCATCTACCCGCATTTGCCGCTGAGTACGTGGTCGATAAAGCGCAAAGCAAAATCGCATTTTCCGGCACGCATGCGGGCAAAGCGTTCAAAGGCACGTTTGGCACATGGGACGCCGTCATCCAGTTTGACGATGCAAACCTTGCCGCCAGCAGCGTGAAAGTCACCATCGACACCGCCAGCGCCAAAACCGGCGATAGCATGTATGATGGCACGCTTCCCACTGCGGATTGGTTTGATGTAAAAAACCACCCGCAAGCTAACTTTGTAAGCGAATCCATTACCAAAAAAGCAGATGGCGGCTACAACGCCAAAGGACAGCTCACCATTCGCGGCAAGTCCGTTCCGGTCGCGTTTGATTTTGCCTTGAGCGATCTTGCTGCGCCGCCGGTGAAAACCAATTTCACCCTCACGCTCGACCGCCTTGCGCATGATATTGGCCTGAAGTCCGATGCCAAAGCCGAGTGGGTAAGTAAGGAGATTCCTCTGGACATTACTCTAGTGGCGAGCCCGAAATGAGCCTGATTGAACTCACGATTGAACCGCGCGAAAAAGACCTGAGTGGTTTTTCAGTGCGGCGCATTCTGCCTTTTGCCAAGCGGCGTATGGTGGGACCGTTTATTTTCCTCGACCATATGGGACCGGCGCAGTTTGCCGCTGGTCATGGCATGGATGTGCGCCCACACCCGCATATCGGCCTTGCCACCGTCACCTATTTATTCGAAGGCGAACTCTTCCACCGCGATACGCTGGGCAGTGCGCAGGAGATTCTGCCGGGCGCAGTCAACTGGATGACATCGGGTCGCGGCATCGCCCATTCCGAGCGCACGGGCGCCGAGGAGCGCGCGCGGCCACACGCGGCGCACGGCCTGCAAAGCTGGGTGGCGCTGCCGAAGGAATATGAGGAAATTGCGCCGGAATTTCATCACCATGCGGCGGATTCACTCCCCGAATTTACGCACAAGAACGTGCAGTTTAAGCTCATTTGCGGGCGCGCGCTTTCGCATGAAGCACCCGTAAAAGTCTATAGCCCGATTTTTTATCTCGAAGCGCACATGCCAGCAGGCAGCAGCTTTACCCTTCCGCCGGAATATCGTGAGCGCGCGCTATATCTCGTCTCCGGAAAGCTGCGGATTGCTGGTAACATTATTTCTCCGCTCACCCTTCCTATATTTGAAGCAGGCGGCGATATCCGCATCGAGGCGCTGGAAGATTCACGCCTGATGCTGCTGGGCGGCGAGCCATTTGCCGAGCCGCGCTTTATCTGGTGGAATTTTGTCTCCACCTCGGAGGACCGCATCGCGCAGGCGAAAGAAGATTGGCAACAGGGCACATTCGGCACTGTGCCCGGCGATGAGAAGGAATTCATTCCGCTACCCAAAGAATAAGACAGGAGCCTATAGTATGACGAATACTCATTATGTTGTAGTTGCTGGCGCCAATGGAGATCTGGGAGCCAGAATTTGCAGCGAATTGCTGGCGAGAAATGCACGGGTGCGTGCGCTGGTGCGCCCGGGCGCCAAGCATAACGGACTTGCCCTGCTAAAGAAGGATGCGCTTGAGATCTTTGAAGTGGATTTTGCTAACAAAGAACAGCTTACTGCAGCGGTGCAGGGCGCGCACTGCGTGGTATCGGCACTGAGCGGCCTTGAATCAGTCATCATAGATGCGCAAACGCGTTTGCTTGAAGCCGTTGAAGCTTCCGATGTGAAGCGTTTTATTCCTTCCGATTTTGCGGTAGATTTCAGAGAAGTTCCTGACGGCACAAACCGTAATCTGGAATTGCGCAAACGCTTCAAAAAACGGCTGGATCAGTCACCTGTCAAGCTGACTTCAGTCCTCAACGGCGCCTTCAGCGACATGCTCACCACTGTTATGCCGCTGATTTTATTTAAGCTAAAACGCGTGGTTTATTTCCAGAATCCGGATCAAAAAATGGATTTCACAACCATTGATACCACCGCCGCCTACACCGCAGCAGTAGCACTGGATTCCGATACTCCACGTTACCTATACATCGCTGCTGATCAGCTGAGCAGTCGAGATTTTGCGGAACTGATGACCTCGATTACCGGCACGCGCTACCGTTTGCTTAATGGGGGTAATCTGGATATGTTACGCTTTTATATTCGCTGCGCTAAATTTTTTGCGCCGCAAGCAAATGAGCTTTACCCAGCCTGGCAGGGTATGCAATATTTTCATTCCATGTTCAGCGGCGTAGTAAAATTAAAACAGATAGATAATGATCGGTATCCTGGCATTTATTGGCGCAGTGCGCGTGAGATACTCACTGACTGGCATAAGAATAATACATGAAAGTGAACTTTGTGACTGTTGGATACGCAGACGCATTCATATTTCTGGCGGCGGCTTGTCTGGTCGTGCCAATAGCCAGCCGTTTCAAATTAGGCTCGGTGCTAGGCTTTTATTTCAAGCGCGAAATGTTTGATTCCTCGCTCGATATGGCCAAAGAGGTGATGGTATGGCTGGGCAAAAGAGAATCGGATATTGAATTCAAAGCGGCGCAGTTTAAACGGCATGATGAAGAAATGCTCAAAAAATCATTTGAATTTTTCGATGATGAACCAGCACTCGTCAGCTATTCCAAAACCCGCCGCGCCGAGCTTGAAGCTATATTACGAAGTGATGGCAATCGTGAGGCAGATTGAGAGCCATGACGAATAAACAAGCATTTTTCATAAAAAAAATTCGACATCCAATTACATACTATGCCTTGCTGCTTTTACTGAGTGCATGTGCCACCATCCCAAGTCACACGTCTGTTCCTGAATCTCAGGGTGCCGAAATATCAGTGTCTGGGTTTCCGGCCAGTATCCGCTTCTGGGCAGATGAAGCGCCACCCAATATCGGCCCTATGATAAGGGAACGAATTGCCGCTTATCGCACAGCAAATCAGGATTATTATAAAAAATACCGCTCCTATCCTGCCTTGCATTATCTGGCAATCTCTGGCGGCGCGTATGACGGAGCGTTTGGTGCAGGGCTTCTCTATGGGTGGTCAAAATCAGGAAAGCGTCCTGATTTCGAATTGGTCACTGGTGTGAGTACCGGCGCTCTGATTGCGCCGTTCGTTTTCATCGGGCCGGAATATGATGAAACCATCAAAAAACTGTTTACCACCACTAACTCTGACTCGATTTTCATGAGTAGCGCATGGAATGTGCTCGAGGGCATTACCGGAGGTCTTGCAATCACGGATAACACGCTATTGGCAACCAAAATTGAAGAGGCCATCACCCCTGAAATCATGCAAAAAGTGGCTGCCGAACATCGTAAAGGGAAACGCCTGTTTATCGGCACCACCAATATTGAAGCGCAGCGCGGCGTGATCTGGGATATCGGCGCAATTGCAAGCAGCGGAAACCCTGATGCTCTAAAATTGATCCATCAGATATTGCTTGCATCGGCTTCGATTCCGGGAGTGTTCTCACCGGTATTTATTGAGGTAGAAGCAGATGGAAAGCGCTACAGCGAGATTCATGCCGATGGTGGTGTAACCTCGCAGGTGTTTATTTACCCGCTAAAATTGCAGCGCAGCGTTATCGACGAGTTCGTAAAATATGATTTAGACAGGCATCTTTACATTATTCGTAACAGCAAAATAACCCCAGAATATAAATCTCTTGAGCCGGGTTTTTTTGCCCTGAGCCGACGTTCCATCGAAACGCTTACAAAATATCAGGGACTGGGCGATCTCTACCGACTGTATGTTGGTGCGCAGCGCGATGGGCTTGACTACAACCTTGCTTATATTCCAACGGAATTCAAAGCAGAATCTAAGGAAGTATTTGATCCAAGCTATATGAGCAAACTGTTCGACCTTGGATACGAAATGGGCAACCAGCCCAATCCGTGGATGAAAAAACCACCTGGGGTGGATTATCTTCCGGCGAATCAATAATTGCGAGGGAACTATGACCGAAAAAACCATTCATGCTTCTGTAATCGAAACGGGCGAAAGCGCCTATGCGGTTGATATCAACGTCTCGAATCATCTGCTTAAAGGCGATGAGCCAGTGGATGCGGGCGGTGGCAATCTCGGCCCCGCGCCTTATGATCTGCTCACGGCTGCACTGGGCGAATGCACCGCGATGACGATCCGCTGGTACGCACTCAAGCAACAATGGCCACTGGATAAGGTAGAAGTAACGCTTACCCACCACAAAGAAGGCAAGCAGGATGTGTTTGAAAAATCCATCACGCTTCACGGCAACCTGCTCACCGCAGAGCAGCGCACCAAACTGATAGAAATCGCCGCCAAGTGCCCCGTGCAACGTACGCTGGAGGGTACACCAAAAATAATCACTGCTGATTCAATCAATATTGATGAAATTTAGAGATTGAGTTGGGTTTGGAACAAGCCGATACGATTGCCTTCGCTGTCCTTGAACTCCGCAACGTATCCGTAAGCCCCGGATAGCGTTTTTGGAAAAAGCGTTTTTCCGCCATGCGCTATTACTTTTGCCAGTGTCTGATCAATGTTTTCTGTATGCAGATAAATCAGCACGCCCTGCAGACTAGGCTTATAAATATTACCCTTAGCCAGTGCGCCGGTGATACCGGATGCATCGTCATAAAACGGTAGCATTGCCATGTCATTGCCGTGAATGTTTTCATAAACGAAATCATACCCAAACACGTCATGGTAAAAAGCCGTGGCACGGCTCATGTCGCTCACGGGAATTTCAAAATATACGGCTGGGTTTTGCATAGAATTACCTTGCTTTGGAGAGAGTGATGTGCAGGCGCTTAAAGCAGATACTGTGAGGGGAATAATCAACCACCAGACATTCATATCTATACTCACAGCAATCGTTTCAGTTTCGGTGTAAGCCATTCTTCGAAGTCGCGTACATAATCGAACAATACAGGCACGAAGATAAGGCTTAAAGCGGTTGAGGAAATCAGCCCGCCAATCACGGCAATCGCCATCGGCGCGCGGAAGGCGGTATCCAGCCCCAATCCGAGCGCGATGGGCATCATCCCTGCCAGCATGGCAAGTGACGTCATGATAATCGGGCGGGCGCGCACTTCGCACGCGCGCATGATCGCTTCGCGGCGCGGCACACCAGCATGAATCATTTCCAGCATGTAATCCACAAGCAAAATCGAGTTTTTATCGGCAATGCCCATCAGCATCAGGATGCCGATAACCGCCGGCATGTTGAGGTCGGTGCCGGTGAGGAGCAATGCCAGAAACGCCCCGCCAATCGAAAGCGGCAATGCCGCCATACGGGTAAAGGGCTGGATGAAATCTTTGTAAAGCAGCACCTGAATGGCATAAACCATCATAAGCCCAGCACCAATCGCAGTAAGGAAGCTGGCAAAGAGTTCGGCCATCACTTCCGCATCGCCAGTGTTGAGCACCTTCACGCTGGGAGGAAGATTTTTCATCGAAGGCAGCGCATAGATTTCCTCCAGCGCTTTGCCAAGAGGAATCCCGTTCAGATTCGCCTCGAGTGCAATTTTACGCTGACGATCATAGCGTTCAATGCTGGTGGGTCCGAAACCGAAACGAATCTCAGCGACCGCTGAAAGCGGCACGCTGCCACCTGATGCTGTTGGAATTTGCAGGTTTTTAATAGTCTCAAGCGACGTTGCTTCGCTGCCTTCAAGGCGTACGCGGATGGGAATCTGCCGGTTGCCGTAGTTGAACTTGGCGAGGTTCGCTTCAATATCGCCGATGGTGGCGATATTCACCGCATCACTGAGCGACTGCACGGAAATGCCAAGCTGAGCAGCTTTATCAAAATCCGGAGCAATCACAATTTCTGGCTGCTGAAGGCTCTCTGACGTACTCACACTGGAAATGCCCGATAACCCACGCATCTCGCGCTCAATACTCTCGGCGGATATTGCCAGCGCCTCGGCATCTTCACTCACCAGTGAACGTCAGCCCATTAGCCGTTGGATTGATGACAAACAAGGCACTAAGCCAGAAGATACTTCCGTCTATGAGAAGGAGTCGCAGTACAACTGGTGGGATGTGATCAAGGCTAGCGCCACAAACGTTTGCGATAGTAATCGGCAACTATTTTACTTCGAATGCTAAAATTTTTCCAAAGAGCGCCGCTGAGGTCATCTTAAACGAAACCAAAGCGGGTAGCGGTATTTTCCAGCGTGAAAAAGCCCCTTTATATTTGACGTACCGGGCAAGAAAATAGGTGGCTGGCTTGCTGATATACCGTGGATTAAAAGTCGCACACTGAAAAAAGCAGATAATCAACTTTCCGGCATGGCTTAATTGACGAATACCACTGCGCGTAAAGCCACTGAGATGGATGCGCGTTACCAAATCGAGGAGGTGGTAAATACAGGATTGTTTGAAGCGGTTTATACTTCGATCTGCACAACAGGACTTTATTTTTTCGGCAAGAGATTTGCTTCAAAAAGAAATCAGCAGGAAAAACTCAGGCTGCCGAAGCGCACGATGCTTCACCGCCACTTGTAACGCCCAATAATCCTGATAACGTTCCATACAATCCCATAAGCGAAAATAGAGACGAACATTCCTCCACACCAAAAGCGCGTGATGATTTCAAAGCCAAGCGCCCAGTTGCAGCAAAAGTATATAGGGATAGTTTAGAAAATACTCGCAATGACATGGTTCAAATCGGCATTTAGGAAATTTTAGCACCGCGAAATATCAGAAGTTTTTTCTTTATTTTCCAGAATGGCCGCTGGAGTAATACCATTAGTCGATATGCCTTTTGCAAATGTTTTGGATGCAGTTCTTTGAGTGTTCTCATGGGATTTTGGTAGATCACGCTTATTAATTTCTCGCGTCTGGCTGTTAAACGGATCGACTCCTGTTTCTTCAAGTGATTTCCATCTATCCTTTGCCATTTCGAGGCTGCCCTGTAGACCTGCCTTATATCGTGGCAATACGCGAAGTAATTCAACGGTATTATTGAGAATCAACCCCAATGCAGCCCCATAACCGATGAGCTTAAATTTCCCTTTTTCCAGCGAGTGACTGAGCACGGCGATAGGCAGTGCGATAGCTGTTTTAATACCTACCCACACCATCGGTTCTGCAACATCTTGGGTAAGACCCGCTCCATCACCGCGCCGCCTGACCTCGAATTCGATCATGCGGGCGAAATGGTCATTATCTTTTGCATACACGTTGACAGATTTCTTGACGAAATGTTCCGTAACGCTGTGTAGGTAAGGCTTCACACGTTCGGTGATCCATTGCACCGCCCGCTCATACAGCCCTGCCTTTTCTAAGGTATCGTCTGCCACAAATAAATGTCCTTAAAATGCGCCTTAAGCAAGAATATCCATTATGTTTATACCATATTTTAAGTGCAAATCAGCAGGTTATGTGTGAATTAATTGTGACAGCGCCTTGATAACCGAGTGTAATAGCATTAATTAGCTATAGCCTGCTGCAAGTTGCCAATCAAATCTGCTTCATTTTTAATGCCAACCGATAGGTGAATCACCCCATCTTCAATGCCGATTTTTTTGTGCACCTCGGCAGGTTACAGGCAATAATCTGGCGCAGTCGCATAGAAAATGCCGTCGCCGTCTTGACATTCACGCCCACCACTTCGCTCGCTGCACGCGCCGTTGTATCCACCAGAATCATTTGGGTTTAATAACATGTGTACGGAAGCGAAGCGTCGGTTCGTTATTCGCTGGTATCTAACCAAATGTAAAATAGTGGTATTTTTGTCTATACCTTGTGCTGTAATCCAACCTATCTCTATTGCAATTTTCATCAAATCTTCACAAACAACATGGCCTTATATGCTACAGTGCAGCTATGGAAAAAGGCCTTGCGCATCAACAGGATCAGGCAGAAACGTCGGCAGTGGAGAATACTGCTGAGGACATGCACGCTCGCGTGGAAAACACGTCTGCTGATTACGAGACACGCACTTCATCTCACTCCCACAAGAAAAAATACCGTACACTAGGAAACGTGATCTACGATTTTGGTGTGTTCGGGTCGATTGCTTGGATTGGTGTTGCGGTACTGTCCGCTGTATCCGCGCACGAGGCGCTACATGGAAACAATAAATGGTTTGGTTGGCTTCGTACACTGAATGACAAGTCTACCGAGTGGTTGAAAGAAAAACTCTCTAAATCTCTTTTGAAAAGCGCCTCACTTGAAACGGTTGAAGGCTATGCGAAAGGCACCGCGATGTTCCTTACGCTGGGTATGGGCGGCAATGCACTCATGGCGCCGATTAAATGGTTGGAGGATCATCGCCAGTCCAATGCCGCAAAAATTGATAATCTTCTGGGTACTCAGCCGCCAGACCCGGAGACCATTGCACAGGAACCCAAACAAACCTGGAAGAGCGTGTTTAGTGGCAGGCTTGCGTCGTGGGGGCTGAGCTACGCCGCTTTTCTTGCGATGGGGCCAAAACTCACTGGCAAGATCAATAACTGGTGCAGTGAGCGCGTACTTAAAGGATGGATGAAGTTGCGTCCTGCCTCAGATGTGAATAAAGTTAAAAACTGGACTGAGATAGCAGCCTTCGATGCGTTGTTTACGATTATCACGGCAACGCTGACCTATACGTTCAGCCGGATCGTGGCGAAAAAAGGCGAAAACAAGTATGTTGCTGATGATTTGTACACCGTGAATACGGCTGCACCTAACCTGTTTGGCCAAACGGAGGAGTCTGCGCATGAGGAGACGCATGATCCATCCTTTACAACAAAGATACAGCCAAGAAAACAAGAGCTTAATGTCAAGTCCGCGCGTTTTTCCGAGCGGTTGGAATCGGAGCCACATGCTTCGCATTCGATTGCCTAAAATCACATTTTAGCCCTCGACAAGCATGGCGAACTCGCTTATAAAGCCGCACCTTAATCGATTTGCTTGCTCGGGAAGGGGGTAGGTACTAGTGGTTGAAGTATTAGTGCGTGATAATAACGTGGATCAGGCTTTGCGTGCGCTCAAGAAGAAGATGCAGCGTGAGGGGATTTTCCGCGAAATCAAAAAACGCCGTCATTATGAAAAACCATCCGAAAAGCGCGTCCGTATGGCCGCTGAATCGGTGCGTCGCGCCCGTAAACTGGCGCGTAAAAACACGGATAAAAACGATTAATTCGTGTTCGTATAGTTTGAAAAAAAGGGAGCCTTTTGGCTCCCTTTTTTATGTTCGTAGAGCCTGTTCATAATCTCGCTGTGGCGTAGCGAAAACATGAATTTTCGAGAACCGCAGTGCAAATGTACGTTTGGTACATGCGCAGCGGAAGCGCAGAAAATTATGTTTGTAGCCAGCCAGAGTAGAGATTATGAACAGGCTCTTAGTGTTCCATCGCCTTCACGAGGGCTTCGGTAACTTTCTTGGCATCGCCGAACAGCATCATGGTGTTTTGCTGATAGAAGAGTTCATTATCCACGCCTGCGTAGCCCGCATTCATGGATCGTTTCACGAAGATCACGGTTTTGGCGGCCGCGACATCGAGGATGGGCATACCGAAGATCGGTGATTTCGGATCAGTTTTGGCAGCGGGGTTTGTGACGTCGTTCGCGCCAATTACATAGGCGACATCGGCGGTGGCAAAGTCACTATTGATGTCTTCCAGTTCATGCACCTGATCATAGGGTACATTTGCTTCGGCGAGCAGCACGTTCATGTGGCCTGGCATACGACCGGCGACCGGATGAATCGCGTATTTGACCGTGATGCCTTCTTTTTCGAGTTTGTGTGCGAGTTCGCGCACGGCATGTTGTGCTTGCGCCACGGCCATCCCATACCCTGGCACGATAATCACCGAGCTGCCATTCTTGAGAAGGAATGCGGCATCCTCTGGGCTGCCTGCTTTCACGGGGCGTTCTTCTTTTTTGCCGCTGCTTGCTTGAGCTGAATCATCGCTTCCAAAGCCACCGAAAATCACATTGATGATCGAGCGGTTCATGGCTTTGCACATGATGTAGGAAAGGATCGCGCCGGATGCGCCGATTAATGCGCCTGCGATAATGAGCAGGGAATTACCCAGCGTAAAGCCAATACCTGCGGCAGCCCAGCCGGAGTAGGAATTGAGCATCGAAACCACGACCGGCATATCCGCGCCGCCAATCGGTATGATGAGAAGGAAACCGATCAGGAAGGCCAGTAGCGTCATGAGAAGGAAAGTGGATTTCGACTCTGTTGCGCAGAAGGAGATAAGCAGCACTAGAATTGCGATTCCGATGAAGGCATTGACCAGATGTTGCCCTTTGAAACGGATTGGAGCGCCTGACATGAGCCCCTGCAATTTGGCGAATGCGACGATGGAACCAGAAAACGTGATGGCGCCGATCACTGCACCTAAACTCATCTCAATCAGGCTTGCGGTTTTGATCGAACCCGTGACACCAATCCCGTAGCTTTCCGGTGACCAGAGCGCGGCAGCGGCGATCAATACAGCGGCCATTCCCACGAGTGAATGGAATGCTGCAACCAGTTGTGGCATGGCAGTCATCGCGATGCGTTTGGCAATCACCGTGCCGATCACCCCGCCGATCGCAATTGCAATCAGAATCCACGCATAGTTATGAACATTCGGCAATGCGAGCGTGGTAAGGATCGCAAGCCCCATACCTGCCATACCAAACAGGTTTCCACGCCGAGCGGTTTCGGGTGAGGAAAGCCCGCGCAACGCCATGATGAAACATACGGCGCAAACCAGGTAGAGAAGGGCGACGGTGCTACTCATGAAGATTTATGCTTTCTTCCGGTTGCACAATTTGCAAGTAGCAGCGAGTGCGAGACCTACCAGTACTCCCATCACGATATTGCCCACCAACCAATAGATGGCGAGTGTGAGCGGTATGGCCATGTAAGCGTAGCTGCCAAACTGAATGATACCGATGAGGGTTCCGAGTTTCAAACCGATTCCAATACCAGCGCAGTAACAGGATCCGCTGCTTTGACATGCGTACTTGTAGAACTTGGCGAAGATCATCGCGATGACCAGTACGCGTATCAGGCTGATGTGAATATAATCCGCCATTTGTTCGTAGGGGCGCCAGAGCGCGGCAGTTTCCTGATACATAGGCATCAACAAGATGCCGTGGAAAACCCACTCAAACAGCCAGATCACGACAAATGCGACAATGACGCTGACGATGCACTGCGTCCAGTTACAGGATTTCATTGAGCAACTATTTGCTTTGGTAGAACAGGTTCCTGATTCGTTATTCATAATAGCCTCCCTAGCGATTTTTCTTTTTGAACATATCGAGCATACGCTGTGTCACCACAAAGCCGCCGAAGATATTGATGCTCGCGATCACGATGGCGATGAAGCCCAATATGTGTGATGTACCCCAGCCTTCAGGCCCCAGAGCGATGATCGCACCGACCACGATAATTCCTGAAATTGCGTTGGTAACCGACATTAGTGGCGTATGTAGCGCAGGCGTGACCTTCCACACAACGTAGTAGCCAATGAAGCAGGCAAGCACGAATACGGTGAGTGCGAACACGAACGGATCCACCGCATGATGTGCGTTTGCCATCTGTTCCTGTAGCGCTACGGTTTCCTGTGAAACGGCAGCCGCCGATTCCAGGAGAGTATCGACGCGTTCTTTGAGGTCATTGAGATCGGCCATAGAAACCTCTTATTTCAATTGCGGGTGCACGACCTGCCCCTGATGGGTGAGCAGCGTGCCTTTGATGATTTCGTCTTCGAGCGGGATTGCGATGTTACCTTCTTTATCTACGAGCAGCGCAAGAAAGTTCAGCAGATTGCGTGCATAGAGAGGGCTTGCGTCGGTTGCCACGCGGCTTGGCATATTGGTGTGCCCAATCAGGGTGACACCATGTTTTACGACTACTTTATCTGCTTCGCTCAGCGGACAGTTGCCACCGGATGCCACCGCCAGATCCACGATCACTGAACCGGCTTTCATGTCTTTTACCATCGCTTCCGTGATCAATACGGGAGCCGGTTTTCCAGGAATCAAGGCGGTGGTGATGGCGATGTCCTGTGATTTCAGTGTCTCGTGAATCAATGCGGATTGTTTCTGTTTATACTCATCGCTCATTTCTTTGGCGTAGCCACCCGAGGCCTCACCGGACTCTTCGGATTTTACTTCGATGAATTTAGCGCCAAGGCTTTCCACCTGTTCTTTCACCGCCGGCCGCACATCGAACGCGCATACCACGGCGCCCATGCGCTTGGCGGTAGCGATAGCCTGAAGCCCTGCCACACCTGCGCCCAGTACCATCACTTTTGCAGGTGGTACGGTGCCTGCTGCGGTCATCATCATGGGGGTGGCTTTGTTCATGGCGGCAACTGCATCAATCACGGCTCGGTAGCCAGCAAGATTGCTTTGTGATGACAACACATCCATCGCCTGTGCGCGCGAAATGCGGGGCAACCATTCCATTGTGAACAAGGAGAGTGATTTTGTTGCAGTATCCGAAATCGCTTGTTTATTCTCATGCGGTAACAACTGACCGATCACAAGTGCTCCTGCTTTCAGCGCAGATAATGTTTTTGCATCAGGAAGATTGACGCACAATAGAATATCCGCAGAGCCTAGAAAATCGCGAGAGGATTCGATGGTTGCGCCTGCTTTGGAGAATGACTCATCGCTGATAGCAGAACCAAGCCCAGCGCCCGATTCAATATGTATCGTATGTTTGGAAGAGGCGAGCTTCTTGACCGCGTCCGGTGACATCGCCACCCGAAGTTCATGCGCTTTATGTTCTTTGAGCACCGCAATTTTCATGCTTCAGGTGTAAACACGAATAGCAGAAAAGTCTAGGGCGAGGACTCATTAATGTTGTAGTATGGCGTTTGAGGCTAATGGTGCTAACCCAAGACTGCTTCTTTGTCCGTTTTCCAGAGTCGTCATTCCCGCGCACGCGGGAATCTCACCATCAACGTGACTACAATCATCCCGAGAGATGCCTGCGTCCGCAGGCATGACGATAGGGAAGATTTAGCGACGCTTAGAGGCTGTTTTGGTGACATGCCGGAAGCTAATGTGTTCTGACTTTAAGTGTTGTTTTTAAGCCTCTATATTAGTAGCACGGGATTTGGTGCGGCGTTTATCAATGTACATCTTGGTGTCGGCGGCGGATAAAGCGGATTCTGCTGTATCGCCTTTCTGCAGGGTGTAGGCACCAAAGGAAGTGGTAAGCGAGATCGGGCGACCGTTGAAGAGGAACGAACTTTTCTGAATTTTCTCTGCGATTTTTCTGCCGCGCTCGAACGCGTCGTTACCGTCGGCATGATAGAGAATCATGGCAAATTCATCACCGCCGATCCGTGCGAGAAAATCGGAATCGCGCATCGAGCTGATCAACACCTGAGACACATGCTTGATGGCCATATCACCTGCCGCATGTCCGAATGAATCATTGATGGATTTGAATCCGTTCAGATCGAAATACAGCACGGAAGAAGGATTCCCATACCGTTCAAACATGGACACCGCCCAACTTAGGCGGCGAATGAAGGCGCGCCGATTGGGGATCGGAGCAACACAGTCCACATCCACCAGACGCTCAAGCTCCTCAAGCTGTTCTTTGATGCGTGCGATTTCAATGCTCTGATCATCCACTTTTTCAAGCAAGGCGGAAACGGCAAGGCTTACCGACTGGGTGATCTCCTTAGGTGGGATGCCGAGCATCGCAATGCGGTCGCTCATGCGATGGGAGGGTTGACCCGTAAGCGCGCGAATCACATCACCGGCGGTAAAGTCGGTCATTTTCTTCAGCCCCTTGCTGAATGTGGATTCGTTCATGCGGGCGTTTCCTTCGATTTTTCCGCAGAATTCCTACCACATTTTGCATCTTAATGCAGAATTTTTTATTAAAATACAGAATTATAACGATTTTTTTGACTAATGCGTGAAATTGCTGTAGGACTCAGCGCTTTCTTAAGACAGAGATTCCATGCCTCAGAAAGCAAAACAAAAGACCCACAAAGCACCCATTGTTGCAATCATCATGGGCAGCCAGTCCGACTGGGAAACCATGCAACATGCGGCGAATGTGCTCGATGCGTTTGCGGTGCCACACGACACGCGCATCGTATCCGCGCATCGCACGCCAGATCGGTTGTATCGCTTCGCAAAAGAAGCGGCGGATCAGGGCATTAAATTGATTATTGCAGGGGCAGGAGGTGCGGCGCATTTGCCAGGCATGGCGGCCTCACTCACGCATCTGCCGGTGCTGGGCGTACCGGTCGAGAGCAAAACGCTACAAGGTCTGGATAGTCTCTTATCCATTGCGCAAATGCCCGCAGGGATTCCGGTTGGAACGCTTGCGGTAGGTAAAGCGGGTGCGACTAATGCAGGGTTGCTTGCAGTTTCGATACTCGCAACGCAGGATAAAGAGTTACAGAAGAAATGGATAGCGTTTCGACAGAAACAGACCGCATCCATCGCGGAAAAACCGAAAAAGAAATAAGTATGCCCGAGATTATTCCACCTGGCGCAACTATCGGTATCATCGGCGGGGGACAGCTCGGGCGTATGTCGGCGATGGCCGCAGCACATATGGGCTATAAGGTGCATATTTTTACCCCCGAAACCGACTCGCCTGCATCGCAGGTGGCGTATCGCACGACGGTCGCAGAGTACACCGACACACAGGCTCTCAAGGCGTTTGCACGCGCGGTGGATGTAATCACGTTTGAATTTGAAAATATCCCGCATGAAAGTCTGGAGTTGCTGGCATCGTCTGTTGCTGTGCATCCTAGCCCGCAGGTGTTGCGCATCTGCCGGAATCGCTTGCGCGAGAAAAACTTTGTGAAGTCGTTGGGTATTGGTACAGCACCGTTTCGCGCCGTCACGGATGAGTCATCGCTTGAGGAAGCCGTAAAATCACTTGGCATTCCCTCGATTCTCAAGACCACCGAGTTGGGCTATGACGGCAAGGGGCAGGCGAAAATTCTCGGTGCAAAGCAAGCGCTAGCAGCGTGGCAAAGCCTTGGCAGAACAGAGGCAGTGCTTGAGGGGTTTGTGGATTTCCACATGGAGATTTCGGTGATCGTTGCGCGCTCGTCCAATAACGAGACTAAGGCCTATGTTCCGGTAGAAAACGAGCATAAAAACCATATTCTGCATCGCACCCATGTACCGGCGCGCATCGAACCTGACCTCTCCGAACGGGCGCAAGCTATTGCCATAAAAATTGCGGACGGACTTGATCTTCAGGGCATTCTTGCGGTCGAAATGTTTGTCACGAAAGACGATGACGTGCTCGTAAATGAACTGGCACCGCGCCCGCATAACTCTGGTCACTGGTCGCTCGATGCTTCACTCACCAGCCAGTTTGAACAGCATATCCGTGCGGTGTGCGGATTGCCGCTCGGAGATCCATCGCCTTTATGCCCGTCCGAAATGTTAAACCTCATCGGGGATGATGTGGCGAAATGGCAGACGCATCTGCGCGATCCAAAAGCCAAACTGCACCTGTATGGAAAAGCCGAATCACGGGAAGGGCGTAAAATGGGGCATGTGACATTTTTGAAGTAGTAATTGCCACACCATTATACTGATTGGTCAAGTCTAATATATTGTAATACATCAATAAATATAGTTTTACTCCAATCGAAGTCTTGCGAAAAATTCTTGGAAATGGCAAAAAACCTGCTATAAGCCTCCCACTTGATTTCGCTCTGTTATCGGGTTTCCGGTGGTGAGGGGCGACTTCAATTGTTACAACCTCAACCACAAGGAAGACGTATGCCTACAGGTACAGTTAAATGGTTTAACCCGAAGAAGGGTTATGGGTTCATTCAGCCAAGCGATGGCGGTCAGGATGTGTTCGTGCATATTTCTGCCGTTGAAAAAGCGGGTATCCAGTATCTGAACGAAAATCAGAAGGTCGAATTTGAACTGGCGACCAATAAAGGAAAAACCAATGCCGTAAACCTGAAGCTGATTGGCGGCTAATACGGGTTTATGTTTGGATGAAAACCGCTGGCCATTGAGCCGGCGGTTTTTTTATGTGTGGGTTTTAATTTTGCGACGCAGCGTTTCGATCGGACGTTCGATGACAAGGTGCAGGGCAGCGGAGAATACAAGCGTGACCACTGCAATGCGGATTCCTACATCTTCGATTCCGAAAGTAGTAATATACCCAGCGCTCACAGTCACCAGCAGATGCGACAGATACACAGGATAGGATAATTGGCCGATAAAATTATCCGCGCGAATATCTTTGGTAAGTGCGAACAGAAACGGAATTGAGAGCGCAACCAGAAGATAAAATCCCCATGCAGCAAGACTGTCTATTCCCGTATGTTGCCATACCTGAACCCCTGTCACATAGGCAAGCAATAGCGCAGGGAGTGCCATAGTGGCAGCAAGCGAAAGCGAGAGTGATCGCACCAGACGATACAGATGGTAGGACATTACCCCCATCACAAAAAACAAAAAGATGGAGGGGAAGAACATATAGTGCCAGGGGAATGTCTCAAGCGGGCTTGCAATAATCAGAAAGCGCAGCAGTAGCGCCGCCCCTAACAGCAGCAACAGAAATCGTAGTCCACGCGCAACAAAGAAAGGTGCAAGCAGATAGAAGTAAAGTTCCAGACTCAAGCTCCAGGTGGGGCCGATGATGTAGTTCCAATACGATCCGCCAAGCAGAGCAAACCCATCAATACCTATGATCGTGATATTGGTGATGAGCGAAACCAACCACGCGGGCGTGTTGTCCGAAAAATCACCCAGATACACAATCGGTGAGCCACTATGGGCATAGAGCGCCACATAGAGCATGATAATCAGCAGATGCACGGGATAGAGCCGTAGCACACGATTGAGATAGAAGCGCCGCACCCCCTGATCGAGGGTACGGTAATGTTCGTTCCAGATATAGGCGATGTAAAAACCGGAGACGATAAAAAACGCGAACACCGCATGGCCGCCACGCACCAGAAACGGCAAGGACTCAAATCCGATCCAGGTTTCGCCTTTGAGTTCATGGAAGATATGCCCCACCATGACCGAGATCGCGAGGAACAGCCTGAGACATCCCATGGCGAGTTAGCGCAGGCTGGCGCCGAGTGAGCTTGCGGCACCGATGATCTTGGTACTGATCTGCTCGATCTCTGCATCAGTCAGGGTACGATCCATGGCTTGCAGCG
>CAZFOM010000022.1:0-21562 GCA_964520155.1 uncultured Rickettsiales bacterium | reverse complement strand
TGGTGCCCAGAAGAGGACAACGGTATTATAATGATTACAATAAGTTAATTAATTTTTTCCGGAATTATTCCGGAAAATATCAGGAAAATTGCGTCTGTCCGCATTTTATTTTACAAATATCCATGGTCTGGATTGATTACAACGATACGCAGCTGACATCCAATGAATTAAATGAATTCATGGACAGGCGCAAGCGTGAAGAGGAAAACGAACGGCTGGAGAATATGCGGCGGCGTAAAATACAATATCGCGGGACCTTTTTTGAAAGCCAGGTACATCAAAACAAACTTAGCCAAAAGATGCCGCTAACCATAACCAGAAAATTCAGGGGAATATTCGAATGAACAAAACACCAAAGATGCAGCCGCCGATCATTATTCAATCTACAAATGACCTACCACCGACCGGCGGAGTGTTTGTTCTTGCAAGCGCATCTGAATGGCAGGATTTCGTTGACAGAAACGCCAAACCTGCAAAATTGAAACCGTCAAAATGATAAAGCGGAAGCATGACCGCATCATGCTGGCCCACACCAGGGCCGGATGGCGGAATCATGTCCAGGCTTTTGCTAAAAATTCCGCGGCCGTCTTTATCCGGCCGACAACGTCCGGCCACCAGGTCATAGCAGCTTTGGCTCCGGGGTGGGCAATTCTCGATTGCTGATTAGAAGTTCACACACGCGTTTTGGCTGCGGCCCAACCGTATAGGTTGTTTCCACCTCAAGCAGGAACAGGCCAGAAAATATTTCACGGATTTCAGGCACATCATTGATGGAAAGCAGGCAGAATGCTTTTGCATTTCGCATGCTGTGCGCCAAAACAGAGAAATCGTCCTTACTGAATACCCCCGGGCCGTAATCAGCTTCACAATCAAAATATGGGGGATCACAGTAAAACAGCGTTTCCGGCGTATCGTATTGCTCAAGCAACGCCTGATAAGGCAAACCTTCGATCACGACTCCGGCCAACCGCTCATGCAGTTTTTCAAGATGAGTTCGTAATTTTCGAATGTTGAATCGGCTCCGGGTTTTATCCGCGCCATACGTTGCATTCTTCATTCGGCCCGAAAAGCAATTGCGCTGCAGATAGTAAAACCGTGCGGCGCGCTGAATATCTGTCAGGGCATCAGGTGCGAGAGATTTAAGCTGCCGGAACAACACCCTGGAATTGACGCAATATCGAAGGCTGCGAACAAACTCCGCGGGGTGGTGCTGTAGCACGCGAAATAGCGTGATGATATCCTGATTAATGTCGTTTATGACTTCCAGATTCGGAATCTTCGATCGCCTGAAAAAGATTCCTCCCATGCCTAGAAACGGCTCCACGTAGGTTCGGTGGGGAATCGCTTCAATGATTGCAATTATTCGCTCAGAAAGGAGTAGTTTACCACCGAGCCAGGCGGCAGGTGGGGAAAGCGGGGAAACAATACGGAAAGACATCGCGCGAACCCCTTATGAACAGGAAGCCGCACCTATCGCGCGCGGCGGTTCGCTTTATCGTTTTGACAGGCTTAAGATTGGAACAACAGCTTTTCGGCATCGCGGCGGCGCACCAGCCCTGGCAACTTTCTACCTCCAGCCCAGATCCATTTTCGAAACTCCCCGGCGGCTCCCGAGTAATCACGACGATTGAGCTTTTGCCTAAGCGTCGATCGCTGCAGGGCGCCACCGCCAAGATTAAACGTAAATGACACCAGCGCGTCAAATTGCTGTTGGTTGAGACTGACCTTAATCAAACGACGCACCGCTTGTTCAAATCGAACAAGGTCGCGCATTAGCAGCTCGGTGGCCGCAGCCTCATCCAGTGGCGTGGTGAACATTCCTTTTTCCGCTTTGGTGATGACGTGGCCGTACCCAACCGTCCAGTAGTGTGCCGGACATAGATAGGGCCTCGCCGCAAAGCCTTCAAAGTGTTTAATCAGTTGAACCCCGCGCGCGCTGGTAGCCAGCGGCTGAAATGGAATGATTTCAGCGCGGTTCACCGCGACGGCTGAACTGTCGGCTTCCAAACCAAAAAGCGATGATGCTGGCAAAGATGGCCTGATCTTCTGCATTCCACAACCTTTCTATGATATCGAACCAGTTTTGAGATACAGCAGCCCCTTCAAGCCAGGGCAGCGGCGCGGCGTTCATCATCACATGATACTGCGCGAGCTTGACGCAGACATACGCCAGAAAGAACCCGTAGGTAATGACGGGCCGAACCGTGCCCGACAAGGCATCCACCCACCACACGCCGCTTGGACGCACACTGGCATACAGAGCCTGCATTTCCGATGCATCTGCCTGAACCCGAATTTCTTCCAGCCGGTCGGATTGCTCTTCCCGCCTGCCCCGCATCTGAATTTTCAGCACTTCAATTTCATGGGTTTTATCGCGCCGGTCTTTTAGCAGCTCCATCACATGCGGGAACATGGAACTTAAAAAACCAATCATCGCGCCGAACAATGTGATCATTTTAACGCCCCCTTCTGTCTTCCAGCTTACGGTGGATTTCGCGCAACATGATTTTAATTTCCCCGATGTCGTCTTTTAAATTTTGGTGGCTTTCGCTGATAGTTGCGATCTTTACCGCATGATCTTCCATGCGATTTTGCAGCACCCGAATCTCACCATTCTGTACCGTTTGCTTTTCAGCCGTCTCGTTAATCAGTCGATAGGACTGTCCACCAAACCAGATCAGTAAAGCGGTTTGGAATACAAAAAACATCAAGGAGGGGATTCCGATGGATTTGCTGAAATGAAACTGCCTTCGATCTGAGCCATCCCATTCTCCGTTTTCCGATTCTTTTCGCATTTCCCCTCCTTATTGTTGCAGAATATTAACACGCAGACCGGTAGCTTCTTTCTGACCATCTGAAAATGTCACCTGATTTATCAACTCATACGTTTGTCCAAGCGTTCCGCCGTTCAGTCGGAACTTGCTCTGCGTTCCAGAAATCCCAAGATTAGTGAATCCAATTCCTCCAGGTGTTTGCCAGCTGGAGCCAGAAAGCGTGGTGCCTTCGGGACGGACATATTTCCATTCCAATGCATCCGAAAACTCAGCATCAGGGTCTTTTGCGATAGTCAGAAACTCACGGGTGATTTCGATTTCAAACGTGTAATCAAATATCTGCGCACCTTGTGTGGTAATACGAAACGTCACGGTCGCAAGCGAACCCAGCGCGCCATCAGTGATAATGGCGGAGGTGACACCAGCCGCCAAAATCTTGGCGGTATAGTTTGCACCAGCAGCGATCACATCAAACTGCGTGATCGGATCAGAACCGATCAAGCTGTTCCAGTCGCGTGAAAACCGGCGTTCGGTAAGCGGGTCTTTTTGATAACGCGTGTACAGCACGGTAACTCCTAATGCTGAGTGGTTTCAAGTGATCGACGGGCCATGATGATCGAATGCGGACACAGCCAGATATGCACCCCGTCGATCGTATAAATCTCCCAGCGCTGCGCGGTGAAAGCACCGTCCGGCGATTCCAGCATGTTTGTGATCTCCCTGCGCTGAATGACGCGCCCTGGCATGTGACGCAGATCAATTCGGAAATCCCTGTGCGGACGATAATCAAAGAAGTTCAAGTTTAGATCCTGATCACCAATAATCACCCACCCGCCTTTGATCATCAGGTGCACATGGTCGAGCCGTGCCACCACCACGCGCGCGCATTCGGTAAACCCCAGCTCCGGCCGGATAAAATGAAACTGCCGGAAAAACACCTGGCTTTCACCGTCGGGCAGAATCGAAAGATGCAGATTCGGGGCGATAAAATGCAGCAGGCCGGATGGATCCTGATGAATGGCCCCATCCAGATAATCCGCGGCCAGACGAACCGGAAGGCCATACGCCTGCTGATCGGTGAAAAGTTCGCTCATTGCGCAAACCAGCGCAGCTGTTGCGAACCGTCTTCCTGAAGATACTGCCTGCCATAAATGGATTGTGTTAATTTCAGCTGATGCAACGCCTGCGAAACGCCACCTTCATCCAGCTCTGGATGCGCCGTAAAAATATCCTGCATGGAGGATCCGGCAGGCATGGATGTTTGAATCGTTTTAAAAACGGAATTTTCAATACTCATGGATTGATCGGTCATACTTACTCCTACGGTTAGATTTCATCGAATTTCAGGGTGAACGGCTCGTTCGGAGTAAGTCCAGGCGATGCAGTCGAACCGACGCGGCACATGAGATATGCGTGATCGCCTTTTTCCCCCGTGCTGGTAAATGGCCCTGCCCCTAAACTTAAAGGTGAGCCGGAGGTATAGGTGAAAAAATCTGTCCACCCGGTGATACTGGATGGCTGAACCGGCTGCGTGTAGGATGCCACGGCTTTGGCATACATTTCCACACCGGTTCCTGATCCGTTTGCGCCGTCGGAATACGCACCGATATTGCTGATATTCTGAGAGGGCGCGACCGTAACGTTGGCGCGAAGGACTTTTTCAAAACTGTAGGCAAAGCCTGACGGCGGGACGACGATCGGGTTTGCCAGATCGACCGTGGCATTGTCCGCCGTTTTAAATCGTACGTTTCCGGATGTTTTGTCCGTGGCAGTGCCTCCGGCACCGTTTTTTTCAACAATCTGTACCGTTGCGGGCATAGGTTCTCCATCGAATAAAGGTTAATGCGGGGGTATGACGAGCGGCTTGCGGGCAGCCGCACTGTTTACGTTTTTCTCAGAAACAATCCGCGCCGGTGTGGCAGCGAAGCTTGCGGCAATACCGGCCGGTGGGACGATATGTGCCTGCACGGATTCCACTGGCAGCACCAGCTGCGCGGAAAGCAGCAGCGACACGGTTTGCCCGGTAGCAACAGCAGCGTTTAGAAAAGCCGGTTGCGTTTGTGATTTTCTTATTGGCGTAGAAAGCTGCGTCTGAAGTGTGTTCACTCGTGCGATCAGTGCATTAAGCTGCGTGGCCAGCTGCTTCCCAGTACGTAGCGCTGCAGCCAGTTGAATCGTCTGTGCCGACGGTTTCTGAACCGTACCGGACAGGTTAGCATTGCCGGTTCTGGCCTGACTGAGCAAGGCGGATATCTGAGCAGCCAGCATTTTGGCCTGGGCGATTCCAACCGCAAGAGATGTGGTGACGCTGCCGGATGATCCTGCCGATGTAAGCACCACACTTAAATTGACAGACTGCATAATCTGTTTTTGTAACGAGGCGGCAAGGTTAGCCGCGCGCGTGGCCGTCAAAGAAGCAGCCAGACTTAGGCTTGCGCTGGCCGAAACATTCTTTTGCACCGCGACCGACAATTGCGCCGATCTGGTCTGAGGCTTCAGCACTACCGCCGCAAGATTGATAGTGGACAAATTTGCTTTTTGTGCAGCGACTGAAAGCTGAGCCGAAATAGTCTGAGGCTTCAGCGCGGCGGCTGCTAAATTTATTGTTACATTCTGAGGCTTTAATACTACCGCTGCTAACGATAAATTAACCGTGCGCGTGGTAGCAAGGGCCGCAGATAAATTCAGCGACCTTGTATTTCCGGCTTGCACCGTAGCAGCTAGATTTACATTCTGAGTCGCATTTTTCTGCGCCGCAACGCTGATGTTTGCAGAGCTTGTGCGTAGCTGTGACAGCGTGCTGTTCAGCGATAGCGATAACTGCTTTGCGCTGGCCAGCGCAACCGCCAACTGCGCGCTGACGGTTTGCGGTTTTTGAATTTCACTGGAAAGACTGGTTGCAACTGTTTTCTGCGCTTGCAGGACAGCAGATAATGAAGTGGTTAAGGTATTGGTCGTGCTGCCGGTTCCAGATGTGTAGATGAATCGGCCAACATAACGTGTAGTGACTGCCATCAGAACAACGCGTATTTCTGGTTAAGGTAATACATGATCCCATTCTCGTCCGCCTGTGATAAAGCGGCATTCGCAACAATGATTTCAGCAACATCATGGCTTGCAGCATAATTGGCTGCAGCGGAACCCAGTGACATGGTGCTTGCTGGAATGGAGGTATTACCGGAAGCAACGTTTTGGCTGATTGATAAACCATTAACTTTTGCAGCCAGATTTCCGCCGGTATGCCTGCCCATGAACAATCCCCACGTAGAACTGTCGATATTCACGTAGGATGCATCCACTGTTCCATCATAGCTATATGCGCCGACAACCGCATTTTGTTTAGGTGTAAACACGATCATGCTGACCAAAAACTCTTCCAGCGCAGTTTGCGTAAAGGTGAGCGTTCCTGTCGCACCGGCTGGCATTATCTTCCAGAATACCGCAAGCGTCTCACCGGCAACCCCTGTTCCAGCAACCAAGTTTGCACCGCCAAGCTGTGTCCATGTGCCGTCTGGCGCAGCAATCGTATTCGTTGCGCCGGATTCAGAGGAGCAAAATACCACAGCCAATGAATCATTATTCGTAACGGTGCCGGATACGGATGCGCTGGTGCGGTTTGATGTATTGATGTCTGCTGTGCTAAAATCAATGCTGCCAGCGCCTTCCACAGCAAACGCACGTGTCGCATATTGTTCACTAGCGCTAATCGCAATCTGCCAGCTAGCCGGCTCTCTGAAATCCACCAAACGCGTATACACATCTAGCCTGTGATTGCCTGAGTCTCCACTGGCGCTGGGTTGTGCGGTGAATGTTTCCAAACCGGTAAAACTGCCCCCGCTTAAATCACAGGATTGCCCAATCACAATATAGTCACCATTTCGCAGATCTGCCGATGATGGCTTATTAATGGTGTAACTGACTACGTTTGATGCGCTGGAACTATTCGTATCGCCGGTACGAATGGTGGGTGCATTGGCTGCCTCAACATACGGATGCATTCCAAAATTTGATCCTGAATCGGTAATAAATGCTGGTCCTTCCCAGATATTCTGGCCTAATAGTCCACCGGTAATTTTACCAACGACAAACATTGAATAAGCGGCAGCCGTGATCGTAGAAGATGCAAGAAAACTGCTCGACATATGTTTTGTTGCGCCATTAAAACGGATAGCGGGAAGCCCATTGACTTGCGACGACAGAAACTCCGGCTGGTTTGCTGATGTTGCCTGCACAAACGAAGCCGATCCTTTGCGTGAATTCCACTGACTGACCGCGCCGCCCGACTGCGTAACATTCACCGCCGCATCAAGCCACAACGTCACAGCTGAAATATCAGCGGGATTCGGAATGCCATAATGTCCTCCACTTGCCGCAGGCAAGGAAAGCAACGAGGAAAATCTGGAAACACCGAAACGATTTGCCATGATTAATTATCCCTTGCCCCTCCAAGGAATATTTTAAATGTTTCGGCGCTGATCGGGGTGTATGCCGCTCCGGCTTTCAGCAAACCAAAAATACTTGTCGTGCTTGCGTCACAACGCGAGGAAATGATCGGCGGCATCGTACCGATTATAACTTTGTTGCTGCTACCAGCATTTACGTTTGCGGCTGGGAAAATAATAGTCCCGATACAATTGTTTCTGTCCGCATCGGAAGGGTTATATGCAGCGTTATCATTTGTTGCTGTGGGTGCCGCTGCACCATTATACAAATCCAGAATAAAAGGGCCAGTGCCTGACTGGTTTGAACTGATAAGCTGGGCAGAAACAATGGTAAATGATCCACCATTTTTATTGGCTACGTTTGAGAACGTCAGCGCGGTCGGAGCGCTGGTGCTATTTGTCATTGCATCACCTGAAGCATACGCCACTGTATCTGCAGGACGTGTAAGTGTTGCTGATGTCAAGGGCAGTGCATCTGATACAGCTAATGGGATGTGGACATTGGAACCCAAGTCTGACGTCCGAACCGTTTGCGTACCAGACGCGCTATCCAGAATTGTGAAATTATCAGCCATGGACTATTCCCCCAGCTTTGCTTGAATTTCCTTCAGCAGCATTTCCTTTTCTTGTGGCGTGATTGTTTCCTGTTGCAGTTTTTCTTTAATCGATACCAGCGCGCTGCGGGTTTCCTGCAATACCGGATTCGCCAGTTGCTTGGCAGCTTCAGCCTGTGCGCGGCCACGACGGGCGTAATCGGAAACCTGCCCGGCAAAAACCAGCAGCTGGTGGCAAAGACCGTTGTCGGCACTTTCCACCGCCTGATCGATCAACGCATACAACTCAAGGCGCAAATGCTGAATAGCGGGATTCTCAGCTCCACCTGCATAAGCACCTTCCGCCGTATGCGCGGCAAAAATCTCTTGTGATATCGTCATAATCATCTCCTCATTAAGCCCAGGCGCAGTACAGATATGTCTGGCTGGTGGTGTTGACATCGGAACTGGTGGTTTTGGGCTGAAAGCCACCCGATTGAATTTCTGCATTCGCACCGGAAAATTCGGCAATATTGGAGTTGAGGGCCAGCTGCCAATATTCAGCACCCTGACGCGCGCGGTCATACATCATCCACGATCCCGTCGCGGTTGCTTCCTTGATCATCAGAATCTTCGGTGTGAAACCAAACCCGCTGATCACAGGTCCAACCACGTTTCCGTTTCCGGTGTAGCTTCCAAATCGTGAATTTCCTGTCATTTCGCCAAACAGATACGCCACATACTGATTGCCGGAAATGTTGAGTAACGTGTTAGTTGCCACCGTAAACTGCGTGGAGGTAGGTGCAGTATTATTCCAGGCAGAGGATGCACTGAAAGCTAAATTGGTGTTAAGTATGCCAGCATTGTTTTGCGGCGTGCCCGGCGCGGATGCGTGATACACCAGAAAATCCTGCGCGGCGGAGAGATTTTTAACAATCATCAGCTTTGGTGCAACGCCAAGATTATGGTTGATCAATTTGCTGGTCGCGCCATCACCAATGTAAGTTTGAATATCAAAGAATCCAGCCTGCCGCTTAAATGCCCAGGCAACGTTATCGTTTGCAAATCCGGTCAGAGCATTAATATCCGTGTCATTTCCAAGCGTAAATCCATCGCTGGTGAAGCTAAGCCCTCCCGCCACGACGCTGGGCGCATTGTTCTCATGGGTGCGCACGCGGTTCAGATTACCCCGCACCACATCATACAGGTTGCAGGGCGTGGCCGACTGACGTGATTTCAGCATTACCATGTCCGGCGCGAAATAGCGCGACTTGATCGTCTGCGCGGCCCCGCTGCCGGTGTAGCGAAATGCGTCTGCAAAGCGCGGCAGATTGCGTGCAACCATCAGCGATGAAACGCCCATGCTACACTCCGAAGTTCAGGCCACGCACCGATCCTTGAATCGTCGTGCCGCCATTGATAGTGGATAACGTGAACTCATCGTAAGCACTTGCAACCTGTGTCAACGTCGGAGCGACGTTTCCGTCGGACCATTTCACTGCCGCAGGCCAGGTGATTGAGCGTGGCGTTCCGGTCGCATCCTTTTTTCGGATCAGATGAATAAAGGCAAAACCGGACGATGGCCAATTGGACACACTGAATGTAGTGATATCCACACCATGCGTCAGCTCAACCACGGAGCCGAGATTATAATCAATCGTTGTCGTGGCTGTGGCGGTAACCTGCTGCACTTTTTCGCGCGCGCGAAGCAAAACGACGTTCTGTAGTTCTTTTCCGGCTGCACTGATATTATCGCTACCATCGAACACCCAACTTGCAACCGTAGCGATGAGTTTTCCGGTGGTATCACCAAATTTCATCAACCCACCGGACGTGCTGGACGCAGGGCCGTCCACAGTGCCCTGTTGCGGGTAGATGGACCAATCCGTCCAGGTGCCTGCGCCGGTTGCCTGCGTCGGAGAAAACACCAGCTGATCGGTGCTATAAGAAACCACCGTACCAATCATCCTTTGGCCGGTTGGATCGGAGGTGCGGCAGATCACCAAGCGCATGCCTGGAAGAAAGCCTTTTCCAGTTTGCGTCGTGAAAGTGCGGTTGGATCCGGTGCCTACCGTGTTACTGGTGACGGAAGTGGCCGAAAGCGCGTTGGTGGAAATCAGGTTGATCAACATCTGCGCGATGTTTGACATCATACGCATCACGCGATCCCAGCGGCGTTCGGTTGGATACGCGCCGCTGGCTGCAATAACATCGGCTATCCCTCTGCCATTACTTCCCTGCATTGCTTCCGATGAAACATCGGTACCTTCCCAGAATAAACTCATTGTTCGTTGACCTCCTCAAATGAAAGCGGCACGGAATCATAATTGTGTGCCGCATAGGAAAATAATCCCGGCTCTACCCAGCGCGCGTAAAATGCATCGCGCGCCGAGTTGGCGTCGTCGTCCGGATTGAATTGAAACAGAAAACCAGTTTTGCTTTTGAGCTGACGCACCATTTCGTAGAGCACCTGCTTTGCTTCCGTGCGCGGGGTAAACTGAATGGCCCCTTTGAACACACGCTTATTCGGATATTCGTTCACATACACGCCACCGCCGCGGGCTTCGGTGGTGATATCGGTAATTTTCAGACCGTATTGCGCGCCATAACTGACATTGCGCGTGAGCTGCACGGCTTCCGCAATTTCAAGCATACCGATATCAAATACGCCAGCCGAGTTCTCCGGATCACTGATTAAAACCAGCAGTGATTTACAGGCCACATTCTGGCCAAACCAGTAAATACGAGAATTGACTTGTCCCGCCAGTTCCGAAGGGCCATAGGTTCCCAGAAAGAAGCTCGGTCGGAACCAATTATCATCTACTGCCGCGCTGATGACAGGATTCATGCATTGCCAGCCGGAATCAAAAACTTCCAGCCCATCCGTAAAATCCGCATCCGAGTAAGCTATCACACGAAACAAACCAGACAATGAAGAAGAATGTGCCAGCAAACCTATCTGACCGATCACTTGTTCCTCTGTCGCCACCGCTCCTATCCGCGTATGCAGCGGGCTTGCCGATACCGAGCGTGCTACTTTGGAAAGCGGCAACAGCCCCAGATTGGTTTGTGGATACGCGCTGTTCCACTTTCCAACATACGGAACAAACGTAAACTGTTTGGTTTTGGATCGGTGCCCTAACACAATATTTCCCATGCATCACTCCATTACCGTCAGGGTCAGCAACTCTGACATGGCGTCATATTTTCGATAAATCACCACGGCGTTCTTTCCATTTTTCAAACCAAACCGCGAATCCACTACAGACACGGTGACACCCAGCTTTAATGCAGTCGCAACCGATATATCCGCGCGCACCAGCGCAGTATATTGCTGCCGCCTGATTCCAAACAGCGATAGAAAACGAACCGCCTGCGACTCAGCCTGCGCAGTTTGTGTGAGATATGTCTCAAACACGCGGCGCACCGCATTTGGAAACTGCGCGCGCACCGTATTTTCTTTGACTACCGATCGCGACGGCTGAATATACGGTTCACGATTTGCAGCAGTGACAACGCCTGCAAAATCCGGCAGGCGCATCGGCGTAAAATTCTGATCGTACCTTAGCTCCACGGCATAGGCTGGGTTCACCAGCTCCGTGGCCGAAACCACATCAAGCGACACCATGTCGAGCTCCGAATCATCGGAAGCCGCCTGCCCGTTTCGTGATTTGAGTCGATAAAGCGGCGTATCTGTAGGCGCGCTAAGCATCTGCACGCGATAGATACCCAAAGGAGAATGGGTCAGGCGTGCGCCGATAGAACTTAAGAATCGGTTGATGACGCTGCGCGTGGTCATTTCCTCGCGCACGTACATTCCCGCGGTGTAGTTTGCAATGTCCCCCAGCGCAGTCATTCCAGAAGCATCGTAGCGGTTCAGCGAAACACCAGCGTCTAGAAGCAGGAAGGGAACAATGTCTTTTAACGCAGTCACCGAGCTGGCCACGTCAATAGTCATCGGAAAGTTAGGCTTTGTGCCCAGCCGAAGCAGCGATTCGGGTGGGCACGGTGTCACTGTTCCTGCTGCAGGCGTTGCCGCTTCCAGCGCAGCCTGAGTGGTTAGCGCAGAATTAATGGTCGCATACGGATCCGCACCAACGCGGTAAGCCGTCGGCGGGGAAGACGGCGCGGTGGTGCCGTCGCGGCGATAATTCCAGGCGTAGGTCAGAATGTTGCTTTGCACCAGCTGCGGTGAAATATTTCGGCAGCTTCCAACGAGCCTTGGCTTCAGCTGCCCTTTGATATCGGCCTCAAGCCCTTCCACGCCGGTAGATGCACCATTCGTGCCTGCAAACGTTGCCGACATAAACGGCTGATCAAGTTCAGCGTCGCGGCTTTTAAAATATACCGTCAGCACTTCACGGCTGGTTTCAATCCGGTCCACCAGCCCATTGAATACAGCAACTCTTGCCGATGGGGATTCTTCCCGTTCACCATACCAAAGCTGTGCTTCGGTCCCATATCCATACCGCGGTAAATCATCCAGCGCGCCATCGGTATTGATCAGCTGTACATATCCCGCGCCGGATTCGACATCGTTTGCATTCCACAGATCAACGGGAAAACGCTCTTCAAACTGCATCGCCCCTTCGCCAATCCGCGCTTCGTAAAATCCTGCCGCCTGCGGATGATTATAGCCAAGCTTGCTGCAGAAATAGAAACGCCGCACAGCGCCCGCCTCGTTCACACGCGCATCAAATTCCAAAAATAGAATGCGCATCAGCGGGCCTGCGCCAGCAATTGCGTGCGGGCAGAATCCGTCAACGTTTGCGCAATCGTTGTCAGGCGGCCCACCATGGCGTTGGCACCCTCCACATTAACATTCAGTGAAGATTGCATCAGCTGCGACAGGCCACGAACTTCCTGCGTCAGCACTCCGATCGCCTGCAGCAGCGAGTTATCATTTGCTGCCGATATCGGCGTCACACGCGCGGAGGTGTTCAGCGTCATAATTTCCGGGCCGCGTTCACCCACCATAAACGGCGTGTTGATCGGCGTAAGCCCGCCCAGCTCAAAGCCGGGGATGCCCGCGGATTTTGCTGCCGTACGAAACAATTGAGCATAAAATGGATTGGATTCAAAGAATGCCGAACGGCGGCCGCCACCTGGCGTCACCCCAGGCGTAAACTGCGTGAGCAACATGTCCAGGGTACCACCCATGCCAGCAGCATTGATTGCAGCCAGATTACGTATGGCAACCTCGTTCGGGTTGTTTGCTGAGAACGCGCCGCCCGCATAGTTCTCATCCAGACCTGAGGTGTTGTAAGGTTGAATTTCGGTGATTTTACGAAATTCTTCGGACAGCGAATTAAAGCCGGTCTGAATGGCTTCAATTTGTCGATCGGTGGCATTCAGCATCTGCTGCTGATAATCCGCTTGCCGGTCGGCCGTCGATGCCACTTCCTGAATACCTGCTTCCAGATTTGCAATCACTTTGGCATACTGATCGTTTGTGCCAAAATACTGCTGCGCGATTTCAGCAAACTGCGTGGAAAACGCGCTGAGTTCGCTTGCGGCTCCCACATCGCCAATCCGCCCGCGCGCGATCAAATCATCGGTTTTCCGTTGCGCGGCTTCATACTGATCTTTAGGCGAGAGTGCAGAAAGTCCACCAAAACGAATGGTTTCAAGCGCGCCGCGCAGACTTTTCGACACCGAACGGAACTGTTCGGTAAGCTGCGATGCCGTCTGCCTGCTGTCTTGCAGTTTCTGCAGATTCTGCTGCAACACCGGCGAGGTCTGTTGCTCCAGCTGCAGCATCTGCAGCTTGTGAAGTTTCTCGACCTGGGCAAGATCGCCTCCGACCTCGAGTGCCGTTTGTAGATTTTCACCAAACTGAGCGGCCAGCTGTAACTGGCCAAGCGCCTGCGGATTTGTAAGCCCCAGAATCTGTTCGTAAATCGATTTATTAAACTGGCCTGCAAAAGTGGTTTTGACTTTGTCCACCGAAAGCCCAAGGCGATCAGCCTGCGACTTTAATTCACGAAACTGCAGCACCAGATCGGACACCGAGTCTTTTGCCTGCCCCAGCGTGTCAAGGTTGGCGGCAAAACTTAAATCCTTTAAGGCCTGCTCCGTGTTTGACCAATCAATTTTCTCAATGGCAATTTTTACATTTTCGCTGGATTTTCCCAGATTATTAAAATCGGTCCACAATGATTTCAATAATTCGCCGATAGTGGCGAAGGATTTGTAATTGACCGTAGCCGGATCATCGCCAAATCCATATTGAAATCCGTAACGGTCGCTGGATTGAATTGTAAATTTATTCGTATAATTTTTAGTGCCAAATTCATCGGCGATCGCTTTGGCAATCTTGGCGATGGTCTGTACTTCCTGCGCGTTCTCTTCCGAATATTTATTCCCTCCCAACCCAAACGTGGAAACGTTACCGGAAGAAAGATCAAGAATTCCTCCTTGCAATTTTGAGGAGGGTTTACCGCCACCAAACAATGAGCCAAGCGCGCCACCGGCCAGTGAACCCAGAAAAGAGCCGATGGGTCCGCCAAAAATCGTACCTGCAATGCCGCCGATCGTACTGCCGATACTGGATCCGGTACCCCCGCCGAACAAAGCGGAAGCAAGCAAACTACCGCCCATGCCGGCAAGACCGGCTCCGGGGGTAAAGGCGCTGCCCAGCTGATAGGCAGTTCCAGCCAGTCCATAATTACCTGTCAGTCCAAACACCGCATTGTTTGCAGCCATCCCCAAGTTTGCGCCGCCACCGCCTAGAAGCCCGGCTGCGGAAAATATCTGGCTGGGGGAAACACTGCCAAACACCGAGGAAGCCGAACCCAAAGCACCGCCGCCGGATGTGCTACCAAACCCACCTGAAAGTCCGGCAAAAATCGGGGCTATCAGCGGGCGGATAATCCAGGCAGCAGCAACCTCGGCCGCAATTTTCTTTGCGATAGATCCCAGCGAGCGGAAACTAAACTCTCCCTCCACCAGCATATTTGCAAGCGCATCCTGCACATTTTCGATGCCACGGCGGAACGGTTCCATCAAAAGTTTGTTCTGCTCTTCGATGTCTTTCTGCTGCTTCACATAATCTTCATTGCTGCGAATCAGTGCGCGAACTTGCTTTTCCTGATCAAGCGTCAGTGTTTTTCCATCCTGCAGCGCAGCGTTACGCGCGCGAAGCACCGCCTCTTCTTCTTTGCGTTCGGTCGTCCCCAGCTTCAAAAGACGATTTTGCTGCTCGAGATCGTTCAAATAATCCTGCAGTGCCTTGCGGTCTTCTTTTCGCGCGGCGGTGAGCTTCGCCCGCCCCTTTGGCGTTTCCGGATCATCTTCCGATGCCGCTTTTTTTGCCTGCATCTGCGGGCCAAAGCTACCGTCAAACTTTGCCAGACGGAACGCCTCATTTCGGGTTGCGAGTTCTTTTTGCAAATCCGCTTTTTCTTTTTCCAGGCGCATCCGCTCTGAGTTTTCGTGCTGACGCAGCAAGGATTTCTCAGGAGCGGTGGAGCGATCCAACTCGCGCATACGGCCTGTTATTTCCGCTTGACGCGAAATAAGATCAGAATCTTTTACTGCCGCCATTTCGCCGGTAGCCGCACGCACCATCCGCGCCAGCTCCGACCAGTCACGCACCTGATTATCAATTAGCTCTGAAAGATTGTTTAAAAAATTTGTAATACGCCCTTCAGAGTTTATGAATTCACCTTGTGCCTCCAACGCATCACTTAACGAATCTGTAAAATTATCCCAAGCACCGGCAAGACCTCCGGCCACGGCTTCAGCTGTCCCTTCCACTTTTCCTTTGACCGCATCGAGAATCATGTTCTGCGCTTCAAAGGTACGGTTGCTTTTCACTAGCGATTCAATCAGCTTTTCCTGATCCTCGGTGAACCTCACCCCCATTCGGCCAAGCGCACTTAAGCCTTCGGTTGGATTTTCCAGGGCTTTCCCCAGCGCTTTTGCGCTGCTTGCAACATCACCGCCAAATACTTCCGCAAGGTCTGCAGAAAGTGAGAGAGCTTCCTTAAACGTAGTTTGGCTTTGAATTTGAAACGTCGATAAAACTGCAGCAGCCTGATTAAAATTTTCTTTGGTGAAAAACGTAGCGCGTTCCAACTCATCCGAATAATCACTGATCTGACGGGCGGTAAGCCCGAAGCTATTTCCAGAGGCTTTCAGAACACCTTCCAGACGAAGGACGGATTTTTCCGATTCCGCATAAATTCGAATGCCAGCACTTGCTGCAGCGGCAGCAAAAGCTAATCCGACGCCGGCGATCTGGCCAGCAGGACCCAAAGAAGATAATACACTCCCTATACTGCCAAGGCTACTGCTCATGCCTTGCATTTTGCCTGACAGCTCGTCAGACACCGCACCAAGCGCTTTCAGCCCAGCCGAAGGTTCTTTGGTAGCTTTTTCAATTTTGCGCAGCGCCGCTTCGCCTTCCTTGCCAGTCAGCTCCAGCTCCTTGCGGACCTTATCGCCGTCTATCACCTGGAGACGTATGCGCACATTTTTATCGGTCATCGGTTATCCGTGTTCAGGTTTCTGATCACCGCATCCGCAAGCAATCGCTCGGCAGATTTCTCGGCACCATCAAAATCAATTCTTTTTTTCAGCGTGACTTGCGGCACAAGAATAAACATCACCACCGTGGCAAGCCCCTGCCCTTTGGCGATGGCTTTTTCATTTGCATTTGCAAACCCACCGCGCTTGCCGGTTCTGGCCCGTTGATTTTTTGCAACCAGCAAGGAAGGTTGGCCGCGGCGATAAATCAGAAAAAGACGGCCAATAATGCGTTCATACAACGAAGGTGTCGGGCGTTTTCCGCCAATCCGGTTCGGACAGTTTTCTGTCGGAATAGCCAGAAACCACCCGTCTTTACTCTTGATTCGCGTGTTTTCCATAAACGCGCGATGAATTTTCGGCGCTTTGGAATACACATACCCCGCTGCCTCCAGCGAAGGCTTGTTTTTCGGAAACACATCCGATCGCCAGGCTTTTGCAAGCTTCTGGCCCAAACCTCCCGAAAGCACCTGCGAACGCAAATCCTGTTTAATGCGCTCTCCGGTTTCTCTCACGGCCTGCGTGACGCCACGGGCGATCGCATCCGTCTCCGCCCGCATCAGGTTTCCAAGTCCACCATCAAGCGTTGCTTTTAGAAACATGGTCTCTCCGTATTCTGGCAAACACAGCGTTCATGTAGTTTAAGGCATCCAGAAGCGCGGCAGGCTGATCCACCGGCGCGCCTTTGCAGGGCAACATCGGCGGCGTCTGTTGATACAGATGCCATAGCGGTATTAAGTCGATTGCCCAGCTTTGGACGATATTTTTGGGGTTTTCGCGCGACCACCAGCCTTCGACCTGCCATCCGGTGTCGCAGGTGTCAGGCCCTTCGAATTCGCCTGGGCTGGCACTGATCCGGACGGCGTAAGCAAGTTTTTTCTTTGCTCATCGGTAAGCGTCATCAGGCCAAACACATAATGGCCTATGCTGCGCACATCGCCTTGCGGAATCGCGTGCAGGGCAGCGTCTGTGAGCTTGCCGTGCTTGCGCTCAAACGAAGCGGGAGAAGGCTCCGCTTTCACAATAAACATCTGCGCAGCGAGCACCGGCATCACCGACCAGTAAAAATTAAAATTAGCACGCTCCCGACGCAGGTCTTCGCTTAGCTCGCTCATCTGCGCGATGATGCCGTCAACCACCGACACCAGCTGACGCTGCTCATCGGTAAATTCTACACGGCTAAACAATTCCTGCTCCTCATATTTATCAAGATAGCCCGTCATCTCATCCAGTTGAGCCGCATCCAGATGTTGAATAAGCGCCTCACGTGTGGCCCGCAAAATGCCGCGGATGGACGCATTTTCCACGCCCATCATTTGCAGTTCGCGGTTAAAGTGCGCGCGGTCATAATAACTGGGCACTTTCAAATAATACACCGTATCCGGCTGCGAAGGGTCGGCAGCCGGAACGGTGAAAGGGGTCAAATCGGTCGAAACAGGAATGGTCATAAAATTTCAGGGTTGAATTAATAGAAACAGATATGGACGCCCGCATCGGGACCGATGGCGGAAAACGGCATTTGATTGGCAAACAATCCCGAACGGTCTTCATGATTATGTCCGGTGAACAGCGCTTTGGGGAAAGTGATTCCCATACGGTTACCAGCGGTGCTGCCAAGACGCGCATGAATCTGCATCGGGGTATTGTTCCTGAATGCAGTAAACGTATCCTGCGCAGCCACGTTCGTTTCCATCGGGTTAATCGTGCCGGTGATATTGCGATTGGTGATCTCGGTCGGGTCAAAGCCTTCGAGCGCATTCGGATTATCCGGATTGACGAGGCTGTTACCTGAATCAAACGAGAGATTCTGAATTGAGCGGGCCACACGATCGAGCTTCAACACGGCATTTTTGAATGGAACCGGACGGGTCGCATCGTACGTCGGGACCACAATCGCCGTGTCGGATTTCGATAGGAACATTCCCAGCATGTTAAAGCTGAAGCGTCCGATGCCGCCGGAATCCATTGAGAACGATACGTTTCCGCGCATGCCGACAAATTTATACAGCAAGCCATCCACATACATGTAGAGCGTCACGGCCGGAATGTTTGTTGAGCCTGGGCGATAGGTAACGTTTACTGGAATCTGATAATTGGTGGTCGCCACCAACGCGCCGGAAAGCGTGTCGGTTAAGGTAGCAAGTTTACCGGCGGTGTAATCAGCAATAAAACTATTCCCAGCGACCGTTCCGGTAAAATTAATGGGCAGTCCACGATAAATCTGCGCGGTGGTCGAGGCAGACGTGCCAAGCACCGCCGTTGAAGTCGAACCTCCGGCCGCTAACGCTTCAGCGGAGGCTGGCACAGCGGTTGCAGTAATCGTTTCACTGTACCCGCAGGCTTTAAGCAAATCACCAAATTCAGGCGGTGTTGCAGCAGCGCCCTGGCCTTTGAAGAGTACATCAAACGCGATGCCGACGGTCATACCGCCGACGATCGGGCCGAATCCATCCAATGAACCCGTGACCTCGTTTGTTTGCAGAATGTTTGGATTAAACGTAGGGCGCGGGTTTTCGACTAATACCGCATCCACCGATGCCGAAGGAGCATTTTCGACACCAGGCGTGGTTTCAATTTTATACGTGATAACAGCATTTTTACTGCGAAATGGCATAATACTCTCCTATTTTCGGGTGGGTTCGGTGGATGGTGAGACGGCGGGCTTTGCTTCCGGTTTTTCTGGCGCAGGCTGCGCAGAAACATCTTCATGCACATGCACCGGTATCGGCGCAGGCATGGTCACACGGTTTTTAATATCTTCCTTGCGCATAGCGTCTCCATCAAAAGTTCAAACAAGCATTGCGGGAACGTGAGGTCGGTGGTGAATCGGCCCCTCACGCTCGCGTAATACTTGTGGCTATTAATTATGGTCCAATGACAAACGGGTCGTTTGGTGCGGTAAAAAACGAGATCGAAAGCGGCAGGGAAAAATACGCAAACGGATCCGAGCCATCGACACGCACGATCTCCATACTGCGCACACCGGTTTCAATATCGTAGCAAAGCCCGCCTAGGGTGATATCCTGCATGATGGTCTTGAGCGCCTGTGCATAGAGCTGATTTGCATCACTGCCTAAGCGGCTGTAATGCTTTGGATTAACAATACCCTCAAGGCGCACATTCAAACGATAGCGCATCGCCAGCTGCGTATCGGTGTAAGGCTCCAGATCACCTTCATACAAAACGAGCGCGGGATATTTCACCAGCGCCGCGTCGTGATTGCGGTACACCGTAAGCCCTGCCACCGAATCAGAAATGGTTTGAAGTGATTCCTGCAAGGCAAGCACAATTTGCTCAACGATCGGGATAGCCATAATTCAATCCATCCAGATCCAGTTTCCACATGATGCCATGCATATCTTTTTCCGCGCTTCGGATCAGGTAACGTTTTCCACCCACCTCCAGACCATCACCTTCAGCAATATCCGGAGCGTCCGTGACAACGCATTGACAGCGCAGCTGCGTTGTTCGTCCCTGCGCATCACCAAAATCAAGAGCTAGCTCACGCGAAGTAAACGCCACGCGCAAAGTAATATTATTTCCGGTGCGCGGTAACAATACCGCATCCGCACCCAGATTCGCATCGTTTACTAACGTGCGCGCCAGATGTGCGAATGCGGTCATAAATCAATTATCCGGTTATGGTACGCTGATGCCGTTCAGGCGAACCAGCCCCTTAACAAGGCCAGCGGTGCTTGCTACTGCCGCAGCGGCCACGCCGATCAGACTATTACCCGAGGCAGTCGTGGTACACACTTTATTGGTATTGTCCCAATAAATCAACGCGCCCACCGTCCAGGCTTGCGAATCTGCCTTGGCAAGTTCAAAAATACCGGTCAGTGCGGCGACTACCTCAGTACCGTTAAGTGCCGCATCACTAGCCACACCAAAAATTTTACCTACCAGCAGGCCCCCACCAGAAAGAACATCATAAGGCGCGGTGAGAGTCATATTTTCACCCGGTTGAATATAGTTTTTCATCACGTATCTCCTTTATAGTTGTATGAAATATCCCTTAAAAAATGGAGGCCGGAATATCCGGCCTCCAGTCCGCTAAAACAGGGAGAAAAAAACGTTTATGCGCCTGGGTTGCGAACCAGTCCGCGGTGGTCAATGGCTTTCGCGGCAAAGTCATTGCGGACTTTGATTTCAATCCCGTCTACGTTGAACCCAACTTTGGTTTCCACATACGCGCCGATCTGGCCTTCGAGGTAGCAATACTCAATCGTATCAATACGGTCCGGTGAAGCCGCAACATACCATGGATTTTGCGAAACACCATCGAGTCGGCCTTCCACAATCAGCTGCATGCTGCCAGCAAACGGATTGTTATCCGCTGCTTTTGCCGCAATCACATTGGTTGCAGTCAGGAAGTTTTTGGCCTCTGCCATGCGTGCGGAGGGGACAATCAGAAACGCGCCTTGTAAATTCAGAATAGTTCCATTCGGTCCGGTTTGTGTGAACAGCAGCTTATAAATTTCATTCAGTGTGGTGACGCTCACTGCGCCGCCGGTGCCGAGATTGCCGTGAGAAGCATGGAACAGCGCAACCCCGTCTGACATGTTCGGATTCGATTTTAAAATGCCATACACGATATCCGATTCCAAAGCTGCAGACGATGCAGCAAGCGCAGCAGGAACCCGAGTAAACATGGCCTGATCATCATTGATGATCGCCTGACGGGTGATCGCCACAATCTTACCATAAGAGGCAAGCGAATAGGTCTCCTGCGAATCACTGAATGATCCATAGGTGAACTCACTATTCTGGCTGACTTTTTCCAGTTTTGGCGCATCGGAAAGCTGTACGCGGCTGTTCGATTTGAAATCCGGAGCCGTCACCTGTCGCGCCCATGGTGTGAACGTGCGTGGAGCCGCTTCATACGCAAGGCGTGCGGATTTATTGGCAACGTTTGCGAGAATAGCTGGGAAGTCACCGGTTGTATGCGCACCGGCGCGGGAAAGCATCATATCGGCCAGTTCGGTTTTGGATAGTCCGCGTACCTTGAAACCGCGACGGGCAAGCAGATCGCGACCAATTTCAAGCATGGAATATCCGCGGAAATCTTCCGCACCATCTTTCAAATCAAATTTGGAAGGCTCATAGCGGTGCAGCAAAGCCGTCTCAATGGCGCGGGCCATTTTGGTGGAGTCCTCTTCACCCACACGCACGGTGGTATGAATGGGTTCTTTCTGCGCAGGCGCCTGAGTCAGCGCATCGAGCACTTTTGCACGGACCGTATCCAGTTTAGTATTGATATCACCAATCGCGGCTGTCTCTATAC
>CAZFOM010000021.1:0-23508 GCA_964520155.1 uncultured Rickettsiales bacterium | reverse complement strand
GCGCTGGGGTTGGGGATGCTCGGGTTTATTCATTTGTAGAGTATTTTTCATTTCGTCGTGCGCGTTGTTATCCTTCGGACTCGGCGTGCTCATGTACAAAACGTACACTCCGCCGCCTCGCCTCGGCTGCCTAGCGCACAACAAAAAAATACTCTGGTTGCATTTGTTCCCCATTTGGGGTACAATAAGAAAAACAACTTAAAACCAACAAAATAACTAACTAGAGGTTTTTCACATGGCACAAAAGTCCGAAACCATTCGGGCACGGGTGGAGCCGTCTGTCAAAAAGGCGGCCGAATCCGTGTTCGCCAAACTAGGGATCTCCACCACCGATGCGATTACATTATTCTATAAACAAGTTGCTCTGCATAAGGGCATCCCGTTTGAACTCAAAATCCCGAATGCGGAAACACAGGCCGCGATGCGAGAGGCCGAACAAGGACTCAAGGGGCGCAAACGCTACGCAAATGCCAAAGCGTTGTTTGACGATTTATTGCGTTAAAGCCCGACTTTCTGCGGAGGCTATATGCGCCGTGTTGTAACCACTCACCGATTTGAGAAAGACTTCGCACGCATACGCAAACGCGGATACGATCTATCCAAATTACAAGCCATAGTGGAGCGAATTGCAAAAAACGGAAGCCCCGCGCTTCAACACCGGCCGCATAAATTAACGGGAAATTGGGTGCATCATTGGGAGTGCCATATTCGACCAGATTGGTTGCTAATTTATTTGATTACCGACGACGAACTACGATTAGTCGCCACTGGCACACATGCAGACTTATTTGACTGAGTTTATTATTGTAATCACACATTGAGCTGGCCTTAGGGGGGGTGTCATCCCGAACTTGTTTCGGGATCCATATGTATATAGTGCAAATCTAAGAATAGATGCTGAAATAAGTTCAGCATGACGAAAAAAATTCCCCAATGTATTTAGAGAGGTAGTTACTTGGAGCGCTTGAAATAACTTCTGATCTGCTCGCGGTTAACAACGCGCAGGGCGAGGATCGAGATGCCGTAGACGAATACGCCTGCACATACTAGCAGTCCCATCGAAAGATAGCGCTCAAGTGAGGAAGCAAGGAAATGCTGAGCGGTGTGCTGGTAGATCAGATGCACCACCACCGCCATGATGATGGATGCCAGAAGGATGCGGGTAGTGCGGAAGATAAGCTGGGCGTCGGGCTTGAATACCTCACGTCGATAGAGAATGTAACCCATGGTCAGTGCGTTGATCCAGCCGGTGATGCTCGAGGACATCGCCATGCCGACATGCGAGAAGAATTGAATCAGTGTTAGATTCAAGATCACATTGAGGATCATACAGACGAGCGCAATTTTCACCGGTGTTTTGGTATCCTGATTCGCAAAAAATCCAGGCGCAAAAATCTTGATCATGAGGAATGCCGGAATCCCGAACGCATAGGCCATAAGCGCTTTATAGGTGGCCTCCGTTTCGGTAATGCCAAATGCGCCGCGCTGAAACATGACAGAGATCAGAGGGTAGGCGAGCACGATGAAGGCGGCGACCGCCGGCAGCCCAAGCAGCATCGCGAGTTCCATCGCGCGGTTCTGGCTGTAACGTGCGGCATCGAGCTTGCCTTCGCGGATCTGACGCGACATCATGGGAAGCAGGGCGGTGGCGATTGCAATGCCGATCACGCCAAGCGGCAGTTCGTTCAGCCGATCTGCGTAATACAGATACGACACGGCATTGGGAATGGTGGAGGCGATCATCATATCAATCATGAGATTGATCTGCATGACGCTCGATCCGAACGCGACGGGCAGAATGAGGGTTAAAAGTTTTTTTACCTGCGTGGTAATCACAGGGGTTTTGAGTGTGGGCATCACATCGGATTTTTTGCAGAACCAGTAGAGCCAAAGAAACTGTGCAGCGCCCGAGAGCAACACGCCCCACGCGAGTGCATGTGCCGGTGTTTCACTCACCTGTACCAGCGCCAGCATCGCAAAAATCAAACACAGATTCATGATGACGGGGGTTGCGGCAACGGCAGCGAACTTATCAAAACTGTTCAAAATTCCACCCATGAGAGACACCAGCGATATGAACAGAATATAGGGCATGGTGATGCGCGTGAGTTCCACCGAGAGATTGAATTTAGTGGGATCCTCATCGAATCCGGGTGCAAGCGCGACCATTACCCACGGCATGGCGAGCATGAACAGAATGGTCACGCCAATCAAAATCCACAGCAATACGTTATAGACTTCTTCAGCGAATTGCCGTGCTGCCGATTTGCCCTCGCCCACGACCATGCCGGCAAACATCGGCACGAACGCCACATTGAATGCGCCTTCGGCAAATAGGCGACGCATGAAATTAGGAATCTTGAAGGCCACAAAAAATGCATCCGACAACACGCCAGCTCCAAGGGTTGCCGCAATCATCATGTCGCGGATGAAGCCCAGAATACGGGAGATAAACGTAAGGCCACCAATCGTGGCGGTTGCTCGCAGGAGAGTCATGATGCGCTTAAGCCTAACGCATTGTGTAGCTAAGTCTATACAATTCAGGAGGTTAATCTTCGTTGACTCGATACGCGATAGCCAGTATCCACAGGGTCGGATTTTCACCCGCATTCAACCACAGGAGCAGACATGGCCTGGTTTCCCGTTCAGTTCATTCGCCCAGGCACGAAATTCGATTTCATGGGCAAGCGGTGGTACGGATTTGCCGTCTCCATCGCACTTACGCTGCTGGCACTGGGACTGTTGTTTTCCAAAGGGCTTAATCTCGGCATTGATTTTACTGGCGGAATCCTGATTGAGATCCGCACTGAACAGCCCGCCGATCTGGCGGCGCTGCGCGGTGCTCTGGCTGGACAGGGGTTTGGCGATTACTCGCTGCAGAATTTCGGCGATCCGCGTGATGTGATGATCCGCATCCAGTTGCAAGACGGGGTGGATCAGGCGCAGGTGGTGGGCAAAGTGCGTGAACGGGTGGCAAGCGCGGTATCCGGCAATGTGGATTACCGTAACATCGAATTCGTTGGCCCTGCCGTGGGCCGCGAACTGATTCGCGGTGGCATCATTGCGACGTTATTATCGTTTGCGGGGATCATGGCCTATCTCTGGTTCCGCTTTGAATGGCAATACGGCGTTGGTGGAAATCTTGCCCTCATCCACGACTCGATCATGATGGTCGGATTCTTCGCCCTCACCGGACTGGATTTCGGCCTGCCGGCGCTCGCTGCGATCCTCACCGTCATCGGCTACTCGATCAATGACTCGGTGGTGATCTACGACCGGATCCGTGAGAATATGCGTAAATACAAAAAGATGCCGATGAACGATCTGCTGAATCTAAGCATCAACGAAACCCTGTCCCGTACCATTATGACTGCCGGTACCACCCTGCTTGCTTCGCTGGCGCTGGCCATTTTAGGCGGCGAAGTGATCAAGTCCTTTAGCTGGGCAATGGTCTTTGGCGTGATTGTGGGCACTTACTCTTCGATTTATATCTCGGCGCCTACGCTGATTTATTTGAAATTGCGCGAGGATAAGAAGCAGGAAGCAGTCGCGTAGGGTGGCTGTCGGCTTTCGGCTGTCAGGTGTCAGGTGTCAGGTTTATCGTCATTGCGAGGCGAAGCCGAAGCAATCCAGTGTTTGTGTATCGCGGCTGTATTCTGGATTGCCACGCTCGCGCCCGTCGCTCGCAATGACGAAACCTCTTTAGCAATGAATGCGGCATGACATAATATGCAGAGTATTGGATCCCAGCTTCCGCTGGGATGACATTCTTTGTATCTCCTGTTATGAATGTTCGAAACACGGAGGGTGTATGACCACATTTACTTCCGAACATCCGGGACTTGACGGGTATTTTTTTGAAGACCTTAAACTGGGTATGCAAGCGACCGTGAGTCGCACGATTACCGATACGGATTTGCGCAATTTTTCAGGTGTCTCGGGCGATACCAACCCGATGCATCTCAACGAAGAATACGCCAAACAAACCATGTTCGGCGGCACCATCGTGCATGGGTTGCTTTCGGCCAGTCTTATCTCCGCCGTCATCGGCACCAAACTGCCTGGCCCGGGCGTGATCTATCTCAGCCAGACGCTCAAATTCCTAGCGCCCGTGCGTGTGGGAGATACGGTCTATGCAACGGCTACCATCAAGCAACTCATGCCTGAGAAAAAACGCTGCGTGCTCGAAACGATCTGCACAGTGCATGGTAAATCCGTGATCGAAGGAGAAGCAATCGTAAAGGTTCCCGAAAAACCGCAAGCACACTAGATAGTGTCGTCAGGAGTTTTTGAATGGCTGCAAACAGCAGGATAGCTGCGCTTCCGCTGCTCATGTACTTTATGTACACTGCGCTGCGGTTCTCGCAACCTGCTGTTTTCGCTTCATTCAAAACTCTCCTGTCGACACTATCTAGACGACCTTAAAGCTAGAACACTCTGGCAAAATTCGTGTACATTAACTTTTGACACATGATTTTGTGTGCTATAGCCACTCCAAGAAAAAATGCTCCATTTTTTGCGTGGATAAAATGGCTATAATTAAATGATTTATAGTGTTTTTATCCAAAACATTTTCGCACATATTTGTGCTGAAAATTTTTGGAAGCACTATATACACAGACCATGCAAATCATCCGACACCGCGAGATTATCCCGTCGCCCTACCGCGAAAGCGTCATGGCGATTGGTAATTTTGATGGGTTGCATCTGGGGCATCAGGCGCTGCTGGGTGCTGCGAAGGAAAAGGCAAAAGCGCTTGGTAAGCCTTTCGCGGTGATGACGTTTGAGCCGCATCCGAGGCATTTTTTCCGCCCCGATCTTCCTCCCAATAATCTCTTTTCCTTTCGCGAAAAGATGGAGCATCTGCGCGCATGTGGTGTGGATCTGGTACATGGGGTGGCATTTAATGACACATTTTCTTCACTCTCGGCGGAGGATTTTATTGCCACGTTGCTTGTGAAACAGCATCGGGTGAGCCATGTGTTTACCGGATCGGATTTCGTCTTTGGTCATCATCGCGTTGGCAATGCTGCATTACTTGCTTCCAAGGCACACGAAGGCGCGTTCGGCTACACGGCGTTCGAGCCGCTCAAAACCGCGACGGGCGAGAAAATGTCCTCAACACACATCCGCAGATTGCTGGCGGAGGGAAAACCGGATCTGGCACACCAGCAACTGGGCAGAGCGTTTGCGATTTCGGGTAAAGTACTGCATGGCGACAAACGTGGCCGGACACTGGGGTTTCCCACACTCAATATGGCACTCAAAAACCGGTTCGTGCCGAAGTTCGGGATTTATGCGGTGACAGTGATGGAACATCCGGTCATCGGTCAGCAGACCGATCCAGCCCTGAGCGCGTTTCATGGTGCGAGCAGCAGGCGAGCACCGGAAACAATTTATAAAGGGGTGGCTAGCTTGGGCATCCGCCCCATGTACCAGCTTGACATGCCGCTGCTTGAGACCCATCTGTTTGACACTGAGGGCGATTGGTACGGCAAGCGCCTGAGCGTCGAGTTCCACCATTATCTGCGCTCGGAAATGCGCTTTGACACCGAAGCGGAACTGGTAAAACAGATGCAGGAAGATGCCCTAGAGGCAAGAGAGAGGCTTACATGAACGAAGTGCGAGTGAGGCACAAAGGGTTGTTTACGGGAGCGCTGTCGCTTATTGCGATCGTGCTGTTTTTCGATCAGTTCTCGAAATGGTATATGCTGGAGCTGGTCAATATCGACGCCCGCCCGCCGATTACGGTGACCTCCTTCTTCAATCTCGTGATGGTGTGGAATAAAGGCGTGAGCTTCGGCATGTTTTCCGAGCATGATCAACCGCTGATCCTGATTGCCGTCACCTCGCTCATTGTGGCGGTGCTGTGTGTGTGGATGTGGCGGGAAGAAAGCCGGCTTGTGGTGTTTTCGATCGCGACCGTCATTGGCGGTGCGATTGGCAATATCATCGACCGCATCCGGTTTGGCGCGGTGGCCGATTTCTTCGATTTTCATCTCAAAGGCTTCCACTGGCCGGCCTTCAACATCGCCGACGCCTGTATCTTCATAGGCGTTGCGTTGCTGATCCTACACAGTATATTCTGGCACAAACCGCAAGCGAGCTGATCTGTATGAAACACCTGATTCCGCTGATACTCGTGCTAACATTGACGGCGTGCAGCGAGGGCGATGTGACCTCAACGCTGGGGCTGGGACGTTCTGCGCCCGATGAGTTCAAGGTGGTGTCGCGCCCGCCGCTGTCGGTGCCGCCGGAATTCACCCTGCGTCCGCCGCTACCAGGTGAGGACACGCTGGAAACGCTGCCTGCCGATAAACTCACCCGCGCCATGATCACCGGCACGAGCGCGAGCGCGGATCCCAATAACATTCCCACCCGAGCAGACGGCACGCCGCTTGTGGATACGGCGGTGCTTCCGGTGGAATCCGGCAATGCCCCGACCGGTGGCGAAGCGCTTCTGCTCGAACGTCTGGGTGCCACGCAGGCCGATCAGAATATCCGCGAGAAAATCTATCAGGATCGGATCGTGAAAAAACAGGAAGAAGAGGAAAGCTGGGTCGAGGGACTGAACCCATTTGATGCGGACAAGGAATCCATCAATGCGGCTGAGGAAGCAAAGAAACTCAAAGAGGCCGGAAAACCCACGACCGGCAAGCATCTGATTGTAGAAGAGAAGCCTTCTAAAACCGGCGCTTCTTCGGTTGCCGATGAAATGAAAGACGCCATCACCCAGGAAAAAGATGCGCAGTAATTCACGTCTGTGGATGATGGCGCTTGCGATCTGGTGGGGCGTGGGATTCGCTGCACATGCCGACATGCAGATCGAAAGCCGCACCCTGCCCAACGGGTTGCAGGTGGTGGTGATTCCGAATCATAAAGTGCCTGCCGTGAGCCAGATGCTGTGGTTTCGCGTTGGCGCGATTGATGATCCCAAAGGCAAATCGGGGCTTGCTCATTATCATGAGCATATGATGTTTCAAGGCACCCCGCGCGTGCCGGACGATCAGTTCAATACCCTGATTCGCTCGCTCGGCGGTGAGAAAAACGCTTTCACCAGCCGTGACTTCACCGGCTACATGATCAATATCGCCAAAGAACATCTGCCCAAAGCCATGGAGCTTGAAGCCGACCGGATGATGAATCTCAATCCGCCGCAAGCGTATTTTGACCGTGAGCGCAAAGTGATCCTTGAAGAGCGCAAACAGGTGATTGAAATCTCGCCAGCTCGGCTGCTTGATGAGCAGATGGACGCGGCGCTTTACCGCAACCACCCGTATGGCATTCCCGTGATCGGCTGGCATCACGAAATGGAAACGCTCTCGCAGGAAGATGTGATGCAGTTGCACCACGATTACTATAAGCCCAAAAACGCCGTGCTGGTGCTGAGCGGAGATGTGACGATGCAGGAGGTCTGGCCACTGGTGACGCGTATCTTCGGGAATCTGCCGCCGGGCAAGCCTTTCGCGCGCCACTGGACATCTGAACCGCCACAAAATGCCAAGCGCCGCGTGGAGTTGCGTCATCCGGAAGTGCGAAAACCGTTATGGGTGCGCAACTATGCGGTGCCTTCGATTCGCACCGGCGCGCCCGAAACCGTCTATGCACTGGATTTACTCGCACAGGTTCTGGGGGGTGGCAGCACTAGTAGGCTCTACCGCGCATTGGTGATGGAGCAGAAACTCGCCGTCTCGGTCAGTGCCGCATATAACGGCTATACGCTGGGGCCAGCGGAATTCTCGATCCGCATCGTGCCGGCTGCCGATGTTGCTACCCAACGTATCGAGCAGGCGGTGGAGGCAGAGATCTCGCGCCTCAAAACCCACCCGCCCACCGACGATGAACTTGAGGTGGCAAAGACCCTCTACGATGCCAGCCTGACCTATGCGCGTGACGGGTTGCAGGGGATCAACTACACGGTGGGAAGCCTGATGATGGTCGGGCAGCCCTATGATTATATCCTTACCGTGAGCGACAAGGTGCGCACCGTTACGCCCGATGCGGTGCAGAACGCGGCACGCCTGCTCGAAACCCAAGCCAGCGTTACGGGTGAGCTGCTGCCTGAAGCGCAGGAGCCAAAAACACGCGAGGCAGCACCATGAGAATCCTGTGGTCTATGTTCCTGCGGTCTGTTTTGATTATACTGTGTGTCTCTACCACCGCGCAGGCAATGCAGGTCGAAACGGTCGAATCGTCTGGCCTCAAGGCGCTGCTCATCCATGAATCTTCTGTGCCGGTGTTTTCGCTGCAGGTGACATTTACCGAAAGTGGCAGTGCGCATGATCCGGCGGGTAAGGAGGGGCTTGCCGTGCTTGCCTCCACCTTGATGAACGAAGGCGCAGGCGATCTTGATGCGCTGGCATTCCAGCACCGACTGGAACGCCACGCGATCCAACTGTATGGTGTTGCCAATGAAGATCAGTTCAGTATCTCGCTCGAAAGCCTGAGCCGTGAGCGCGACACGGCATTGTCCATGCTTTCACTTGCGATCACCGATCCGCGGTTTGATCCCGAACCAACCGCACGGATGCGTAGCGAACTGATCGCTGGTCTCAAACGACTGGAGGAAAGCCCCGCGTATATTGCTGCGCGCGCGTGGTATCAGGCCGCATATGGGGATCACCCGTATGCGAAACCCTCACGCGGCACGGCGTCCTCGCTTGCGGCCATTACCCGCGCGGATCTGATGCAGTTTGCAAAACGCCACTTCACCAAGGATACGATCCGCATTGCCGCCGCGGGGGATATTTCCAAAGAAGAACTGGCCGCGTTTTTGGATCGGCTCGCGGCCGCACTTCCCGCCGCGGTCACGCAACCCGCCGCTTTGGCTCCTGTGGTGGTGGATACGGGCGCGGGCGAGATTCATATCGAGAAACACACCCCGCAAACCGTGGTGATGATGGGGCTTCCTGGTATCTCCCGCACCGACCCGGATTTTTTCCCTGCCTTCGTGCTGAACCAAACTATTGGCGGCGGTGAACTCAATTCCACACTGATGCAGGCGCTACGGCACGACAAGGGACTGGTCTATTCAGTGAGCAGTTCGCTTGATACGATGTCCGCCTCTGCCCTGTGGATGCTGTCTTTTTCGAGCTCCAACGAACGGGTGGCAGAGGCGCTCACACGCACCCGCGAAACGATCCAGCGCATCGCCCAGCAGGGTATTTCGGATCAGGAACTCGAAGAAACCAAGCGCTTTCTCACCGGCTCTTTTCCGTTGCAGCTCGACAGTAACGAAGCGCTGGTCGGTTATCTCATGCTTATTCAACAATACGATCTGGGCAGCGATTATCTGACTCGCCGAAACGAGTTCATCCGTGCCGTCACGAAAGATCAGGTGAAAGCGGTTGCCAAGAGGTTGCTTAGCGCTGCCCCGCTCACCGTGACGGTTGGCAGCACCCAAAAGCCATGATTTTTCGCTAGAGCATTCTGCGTCAAACCGCTACATATGCGGATCAAGAGGCTTCACAAAAACACTCCCTGTACATGTTGTATCAGCATATCACCCAGCATTGTTTACTGCCGAAAATCGGTGCGGCGGGCATCTCCGAACAGGCACTCCATACGCACCAGAAGGAACTGATCCCTGCGATCGACTGGCTGGAGTCCATCAAAGGCAATGGGCAGTTGCCACTGTTTGATCTGCCTTTCGTGACGGAAGACCTTGCCGAGATTCAGGCACTCGCTGCACGCATCCGCCAGTTTCCGCATTGCGTGGTGCTAGGCACGGGTGGCTCGAGTCTGGGCGGGCAATTACTGGCATCAGCGTTCAAAGTGCCGTTTGCCACGCCTAAAACCACGCTGCATTTCATTGATAATGTAGATCCCGAAACACTCACCGCGATGCTTTCAGAGCTTGCATGGGATCAAACGTTTTTCCTGATTGTAAGCAAATCTGGCGGTACCGCTGAAACGCTCCTGCAAACGCTCTTGGTGCTGAATCACATGAAATCACCCGATCAGCGCGCGCGGCAGATGGCGGTGGTCACTATCCCCGAAAGCAACCCGCTGCGGCGCATTGCCGAGCGCCACCGCATCCCAATTCTACCGCATGATCCGCATGTCGGCGGGCGGTTTTCGGCGCTCTCGCTCGTGGGGCTTATTCCTGCAGCGGTTGCCGGCGTGGATATCGCCGCTCTCCGCAAGGGTGCTGCGAGCGTCATTGAAACACTCAGAAAAGACAGAGAACATTCTCCCGTTGCCGTGGGCGCGGCGCTACAGTTTTCGGTCATGAATGCCGGTCGTAACATTAATGTGATGATGCCTTACAGTGATCGCCTGCGCTTGTTTGGTGCCTGGTACAAACAGATCTGGGATGAGAGTCTCGGCAAGCAGGGCAAAGGTACCACGGCGGTGGTGGCCGTGGGATCGGTAGATCAGCACAGTCAGTTGCAGCTTTTTCTGGAAGGGCCAAAAGATAAGCTCGTCACACTCATCCGTTTGAAACACAGCGACCTTGGCCCCGTGATTGCGAACACGCAGGAAGAATCTTCGCTTGCCTATATGCTGAATAAGCCCGCCGGTGCGCTGATTGCCGCGCAGCAGGAAGCCACTGCCCAGACCCTCATCCGTCAGGGCGTGCCGCTGCGCGAGTTTCATATCGAGCGATTGAACGAGCAGGCACTCGGCGCGTTGATGATGCATTTTATGGCGGAGACCATACTGGTTGCCGATCTCATGGGCGTAAATGCCTTCGATCAACCCTCGGTCGAAGAAGGAAAAGTGCTCGCCCGCGAATATATGCAAAAACGTGGCTATTGACGCCCTATAGACGGGTTTTTCTGTCCGGTTAATTCCGCAAGCTGCGCCTCCACAAATCGACGCAGATAATGCGCGGCTGTACCTCCGTTTTTCGCTCCGAGATAACTGTTGTAATCACGCACAAGATCGGAGAATGGATTATGTACACACACTTCGTCGCGTCCAGTGCGGACGGAGTCTTCGCTGAGCGGATGATCTCTCACACCGGCGCGAAATAACAAATAGTTGCTAATAAACCGCGTATCTGCGATTTCGATCATATGCTGTACTTCCTCAGCCTGTGGGTGGTTTTGTGCCAGATGGGGGTCACCCGCCTCAATTCTGGATTCGAGTACACCCATGATAGAAGCATAGTAATCATCGTAGTTCTCACGGATTTTTTGTGAGACATGTGACTTGATAATAAGGGGTTTCGTCATGGTTGGTACAATCAGTTGATTTCACCCGTGGAAGCGTGTCTTATCTTAGATAAGAAACCTTATTATTTGGTTAACATCATGCCCATTCGCGTGCTGCCTACCGTGACTGTCAACCGCATTGCGGCGGGTGAGGTGATTGAGCGCGCGGCCTCCGTCATCAAGGAATTGGTGGAAAATGCGATTGATGCGGGCGCCACTGCCATTGACATTCACTGGAAACAGGCGGGCAAAACGCTCATGACCGTGAGCGACAATGGCAAAGGAATGACGAAAGAGGAACTCGCGCTTGCTGTGCTTCGTCATGCGACCTCCAAACTGCCCGATGATGACCTGCTACATGTGAATTTTCTGGGTTTTCGAGGGGAAGCGCTGCCTTCGATCGGTGCGGTGAGTCGCCTGCGCATCACCAGCCGCACGAAAGAGGCGGCGCAGGCATGGACAGTGGAGGTGGATGGAGGCGAGGTGAAACTGCCCGTACCTGCTGCTCTCAATCCAGGTACGCGGGTGGAGGTGCAGGATCTGTTTTACGCAACACCGGCGCGACTCAAGTTTTTGAAAAGCGATCGCAGCGAAACCAGCGCCATGATGGATATGGTTGAACGGCTCGCCATGGCGCATCCCGAAGTGGCGTTCCATGTGGTGTCGGAAGGAAAAACCGCCTACTCCTTGCCTGCACAACGTGCAGGAAAAGAAGGCCGCCTTGCCCGCATTGCCCAGATCATGGAAAAATGTTTCGCGGACAATGCGCTGCCACTGCTTGCCGAGCGAGAAGGGGTGAAGCTCACAGGTTTTGCGGGTGTGCCCACCTATCATCGTGGCAGTTCAACGCATCAATATCTATTTGTGAATGGCAGACCGGTGAAGGATAAACTGCTGCTAGGCGTTGTGCGTGCAGCCTATCAGGATTTTCTGGCCAATGATCGATATCCCGTCGTGGTGCTGTTTTTAGACGTACCCCCGCAGGAGGTGGATGTGAATGTGCATCCGGCCAAAGCGGAGGTGCGATTTCGCGATTCGGGTGCGATCCGCGGGATGATTTTAGGGGCATTGCGACATGCGCTGGCGGATGCGGGGTTTCGCGCCTCCACCACCGTATCCATGCAAGCATTTGAAAAATTACAGAAATTCTCCTCTTTTCCCTCACAAAGCGCAGGTTTCCCTATGTATGCTGCGCAAGGCGGCCTGTCAGAAGCGGTGGCAATGTTGCATCAACCGGTTGATATAAATACATTACCTGATTTTTTGCCGAACGCACCACCCCACGCAAAATCTCCGCAATATGAAGGAGAAACAATATCTTACGAACATTTTCCGCTGGGTGCTGCACGCGGACAGCTTCATAATACCTATATTGTAGCGCAGAATCAGCACGGTATTGTGATCGTGGATCAACATGCCGCGCATGCAAGACTCGTCTATGAACGCATGAAACAGCAGATGAAAGAAACCGGCGTGGCGCGCCAAGCATTGCTGATACCGGAAGTGGTGGAGCTGGGTGCCGATGAAGCGGCGCGCCTGCTCAAGCGCAGGGATGAGCTGGCAGACCTTGGGCTCATCATCGAACTGTTTGGTGCGCAGGCCGTGGTGGTGCGCGAGATTCCCGCGTTAATTGGTGATACGGATGTCGCAGGACTCGTGCGCGATCTTGCGGATAATCTCGAAGAATATGGCGATGCACTGGCGCTCAAAGAAAAGCTCGAACATATCTGCGGCACCATGGCCTGTCATGGCAGCGTGCGGGCGGGCAGGGCGCTCAGCATTCCGGAGATGAATGCCCTTCTGCGCCAGATGGAATCTACCCCCCATTCCGGCCAGTGCAACCATGGCCGCCCCACCTATGTGGAGCTGAAATTAACCGATATCGAAAAACTGTTCGGCAGAAAGTAAATTCGCTTTGCTATTGAAGTGCCATGGGTATAATTCGCGCCCTCAACATTAGGGTATCCGCTATGCGCCTGTTTACCTCCGTCCTGATCAGTCTGTTTTTTGCCGCTTCGGCTGCGCAAGCAGTGACGATCTCCAACTGCGATCCACTTCCGCGTGAAGTGACCATCAATCACGGCGGTGAAATTCGTTCAGAGACCGTACCTGCGGGACGTAGCATCGAACTGTTCGGTGCCATGATTTCAGCGAAAGTGAGCGAAAGCAGCTTCATCACGCTCGAGCGTCATGACGTCTATTGCATCCGCAAGAATCGCCTGTCGCTTCAGATGCGACGCCCGTTAAGCGATGGCAGGCGCTAGCTCATGACGATCGCGTATCTGGTATTGCTGTTTGTTTCGGCGTTGCTGTTCTCAGTGATCGGCACGGCGTTCCTCGTCTATCTATTACCGAAATTGAATCTCTTCGACAGGCCGTTGGAGCGCAGCAACCATACCAAACCCACACCCCGAGGTGGCGGTATTGCCGTAGTGTTTTCTGCGTGTGGGTTTCTGTTAGTCGCAGGTGCTGCGCATCAGATCGTGGTGGCGACATTGTTGCTTGCGCTCGTTTCGTTCTTTGATGATCTCAAAGGCTTATCCGCTCGCACCCGTCTCATCGCGCAGGCGCTTGCGGTGCTGTATGGCATCGTGCATCTGCCGGAATTCTCACTATCGGGCGGGTTGATTCCCCACACGATCGAGATCATTTTCCTTGCGATTGTGTGGATGTGGTTCATCAATCTGTTCAACTTCATGGACGGGATTGATGGCATCAGCGCCGTGCAGACGATCAGTGTGTCGCTGGGGATTATGGTGCTCGGCATGATTCATTCGCAGGTGAGCATGGGCATGATCGCCGATGCAACCATCCTGATTGCCGCCACGCTCGGTTTTGCCGTGTTCAACTGGCATCCGGCGCGGATTTTCTTAGGCGATGTGGGCAGTATCGCACTTGGGTATCTGCTCGGGTATCTACTACTGATGCTGGTTGCCAAGGGACACTGGGAGGCAGCGCTCATCCTGCCTGCGTATTATATCGCCGATGCGACCTACACACTGCTTACACGTCTGGCCTCTGGCCGCAATATCCTGCAGGGGCATTCCGAGCATTTCTATCAGCAGGCCGTGCGCGCCGGCGCTCCGCATGATTATGTCGCGGGTAAAATTGCGCTGCTTAATGTCGGACTCATCGTGCTTGCCGCAGCGAGCACATTGCACCCGATCGTAGGCCTCGCATCCCTCTTGATCGCGTATCTGCTCGCAACACTTCTCATGCGCCAGTTTCGCCGTGGTCAGGTGCAGATCATTCCGCCTGCCATGAGTAAGAATTCCTCTGTGTCGCGCAGCGCAGAGCGCCTGATTCCTGATATTTCGTAGCACATCTATGCGCCCGCTCTCCCACCGTAATCACCTGGCTATGTTCCATGACGTTGCGATGGCGGGCATCAGTTTTGTGCTCGCCTTGAATCTCCGACTCGGTGAAGTGACGACATTGTTTACGACTGGATTTCTGGTCGGTGGCACGGTGCTGTGCATGGTGGTGGCGGCCTGCGTGTTTCGCTTCATGCGGCTGTATAGCGGCCTGTGGCGCTTTGCCTCGCTGCCCGATCTGATGGCGCTCGCCAAAGCCGCAACCCTCGTCGTGCTGGTGTTTTTTCCGCTGTTGTTTTTAGTGAACCGGCTCGAGGGTATGCCGCGCTCGGTGCCGGTGATTCAGTGGATGCTGCTGCTCGGGTTGCTTGGCGGCCCGCGTTTTCTCTACCGGTTCTGGTGTGAACGCTCGCTCGGGGTGAGCTATTCGCTTGAGGAAAAAATCCCGATTCTGCTCGCAGGCGCGAGTGCGCGCGCTGAGTTGTTTCTGCGCGATGTGGATCGCCATATGGAATCGCCGTTTCAGGTGGTGGCGATCGTGGATCACCGCCAGCCGATGATTGGCCGCACCCTGCACCGGATCAAAATTCTGGGCGGGTACGATCAGCTTTCAGGCATTATCCATAAGCTCGCCGAAAAAGGACTCAAACCCCAGAAAGTCGTTATTACCGATGATGAACTCGACGGGGAAACCGTCGCGCATATTTTGCGCGCGACCGAGCAACTCGGCATCGCGCTTGCCCGTCTGCCGCGCCTCACTGAACTCAAACCTGGTGCGCAAGACAATCTGCAGATTCGCCCCATCGCGGTTGAAGACCTCCTCGGGCGCCCGCAAGCGGTGCGCGATAAATCCGTGTTTGAGCAATTTCTCAGCGGTAAAACCATTTTGGTAACCGGCGCAGGTGGTACGATTGGCGGCGAGCTTGCGCGCCAGATTTCCGAATTTGCACCCAAACAGGTTATCCTGCTCGAATCTTCCGAACATGCGCTTTATCAGATCGAGCGCGAATTGATGATCCGTAAGCCCGAGTTTCCTGTACTACCGGTGCTGTGCGATGTGCGTGACAGCGCCACGGTGAGCAAAATTTTCGCCCAGACCAAACCTGAAATCGTATTTCATGCGGCGGCGGTCAAGCATGTGCCGCTGTCGGAATCCAATCCCGAAGAAGCAATCCACACCAACGTGTTTGGCACGAAAGTGATTGCGGAGGCTTGTATCGCGCAGCACGTGATGGCGATGGTGCTGATCTCAACCGACAAAGCCGTGCACCCTTCCAATGTGATGGGCGCGAGCAAACGCCTCGCTGAGCGCCTGTGTCAGGGTATGGCGCAAAAGGACAAGATCGCTACGCGCTTTATCACTGTACGGTTTGGCAATGTGTTGGGCTCGACCGGCTCGGTGGTGCCGCTCTTTCAGGAACAACTCGCCAAAGGTGGGCCACTTACGGTCACGCATCCCGATATGGAGCGCTATTTCATGACCGTGCGAGAGGCAGTGGAGCTGGTAATTCTCGCTTCTGCCACCGGCAGCCAGATGAAAGAACACAACACGATTTTCGTGCTCGATATGGGCAAGCGCATCAAAATCGTCGATCTCGCGCGCCAGATGATTCGCCTTGCTGGGCTCAAACCTGACCTCGATATTCGCATCGAATATACCGGCCTACGCGAAGGGGAGAAGCTCTACGAAGAGCTGTTCTACGATCACGAGAATTTGATCAAAACCGCGCATGAACGTCTGATGCTTGCCGCGCCTGCGAGCATCGATCTTTCGGTGCTGCTGCCTAAACTCGAAATTTTACGTCAGACTCTATCCGAGCGCGATCCGGCCAAAACCAAAAAGCACTTGCACCATCTGGTGCCGGAATATACCGGTGCGCAGGTTGATGCACCTGCAGATGTGCGCAAATTAGGGTAGAGTGTTTTCATTCGTGTGCCGTCATTGCGAGGAGGCAACGCCGACGAAGCAATCCAGATGAAGTTTTAGATTGCCACGCCAAATCTATGATTTGGCTCGCAATGACGAGTTATAGTGCTTCTAGTTAATGAACCCCCATGAAATGCGTTAATTATCAATTGGAAGCACTACAAAAAACTGCTATTCATCCGCCAAAATCACAAACACACTACCATGCATACCAAAATCACCCGCGCACTGATTTCCGTATCGGATAAAACCGGACTGATTCCCTTTGCCAAAATACTGGCCGCATTCGGGGTCGAGATTCTCTCGACCGGTGGCACGGCAAAAACCCTGCAAGAGGCAGGAATAAACGTAACAGAAGTCTCCGATCACACCGGCTTTCCCGAAATGCTCGATGGTCGGGTGAAAACCCTGCATCCGAAAATTCACGGTGGGTTGCTGGGACGTCGCAGCGTACCTTCGCATGTGGAGGCAATGCAATCACACCAGATCGCACCGATTGATCTGATCGTCGTGAATCTCTATCCGTTTGAAGCGACCGTTGCGTCCGGTGCCGATTTCGAGTCCTGCATCGAAAACATTGATATTGGCGGGCCGGCCATGATCCGCTCGGCCGCGAAAAATCATGAGTCGGTGGCCGTGATTACTGACGCGGCGGATTATGCGCGCGTCAGCGAAGAAATGAAAACCCATCAGGGTGCGTTGACGCTAGAGCTACGCAAAACCTTAGCCGCCAAAGCCTACGCCCGCACGGCTGCCTATGATGCCGCGATTTCGATGTGGTTTGCGAAACAACTGAACGAACCGTTACCGGAACGATTTGCAATCAACGGGTCGCGCCGTCAGTTGCTTTCCTACGGTGAAAACCCGCACCAGAAAGCCGCGTTTTATGTCACCGATGCGAATATCCCAAGCCTTGCTAATGCAACACAGCTACAAGGCAAACCGCTCAGTTATAATAATATCAACGATGCGGACGGCGCCTGGGAGTTAGTGAGCGAATTTTCCGAACCGACCGTTGCGATTATCAAACATGCAAACCCGTGCGGGGTGGCAAGTGCAAAAACCATGAAGGAAGCGTATCTGAAGGCACTAGAGACTGATCCGGTGAGTGCATTTGGTGGAATCATTGCACTCAACCGCACACTCGACGCAGCGACCGCTGAAGAAATCGCCAAGCTCTTTGTCGAGGTGATCATCGCGCCGAATGCCGACAAGGACGCACAAGACATTATCGCTAAAAAGAAGAATCTCAGGTTGCTTACGACCGGTGGGATGCCAGATGTGAAAAAAGAATCCCTCGTGTTCAAAACCGTCATGGGCGGATTTCTGGTGCAGAGCAGGGATAATTGCATCTTACAAAACGATCTAAAAACCGTCACCAAACGTGCGCCCACCGAGCAGGAAATTCAAGATATGCTCTTTGCGCTCACAGTTGCAAAACATGTGAAGTCGAACGCCATCGTGCTTGCCAAAAACGCCCGCACCATCGGGATCGGGGCAGGGCAAATGAGCCGCGTGGATTCCGTGAGAATCGCTTGCCAGAAAGCACTGGAGGCAAAGCTAGACTCGCGCGGCACGGCACTCGCGTCCGAAGCCTTCTTCCCGTTCGATGATAATGTGCATCTCGCTGCTAAAGCCGGCATCACCAGCATCATCCAGCCTGGCGGCTCCATCCGTGATGAGGAAGTCATCAGAGCCGCCGACGAACACGGCATTGCGATGGTGTTCACCGGTACGCGCCATTTCAAACATTGAGGGCTTTAGATGCCTGCAGCCTCTTAGTCGGCTGCATCTGACGACATAGCGCCTCGTATTCATCTTTAGTCATTGTGATGCAAGGCAACCCTTCCGCAGTTTTTTTGCGAGTAGTCAGCTTTCTTATATCCACGCCATCTTCATTTTCCGCCCAAAATGCAACGAGCATCATCCATTGTGACATATGTCCAATGTCTTTGGACTGGATAACATATTCTCCGTTGCCATTCGGCTTGAGACGCTCAAATTCTTTGACTCTATGCAGATACCACTCCTTCATTGCGTCATACGGCAAGGGACGATTTGACTGCAGGTTAGTAATGTTGCTTTCCGGATCATGCACATATTGCACATGAAATAGTCCATCATCATAAACAACCGGTTTTTGAGTGTCGGGAATGTCAGGGTATTCTGCACTGTTTCTATGCGTTACCGCAATTAACGCATTGAAAAATGCAAAGCCAATAGCACAATGACCGTCTTTTGTGTTTTTGATCATAAAATCGAGACGCTTTGGCTGTTTCTCCATAAAGGACAGCATTTCCATAAACTGTGATCCAATACTGTGAAATACTCCAGGAATCTCGCAGGCTTCCTTTTGGGTTAGCAGATGATGTGCCGCATGTGGCATGTCGAGCCGGATTTTTCCTTTTTCTTCAACCACCTGTGCATGTAGGAAAGACGGGTTGTCTTTCACATAATGATCAATCAGAAAATTGAAAATCTCTGCAGCGCGACCCGCTTCTAACGTATTGTGATAAAATTTGCTTCTTGTGGCGCCTCTCTTTTTAATCCTGTCATGCAGATCGGTGTATGCGGAATGAAGCGCATCCATCATTCCGTGCAGAGGTAAAGACATATCGTTGCAGATAATAAGTTGCTTGTTCTCATCGTTGTATTCGATGCGCAGCGATTGATCGCCAATCTGCAACTTTTTGCTATGCCTATTGTATTCCTTCAACGTTAAAGTTAGATCTTCCGCATTGCGTGCCTGTTCGGTCATAAGCAACCATGCGAACAAGTTAGTGATCGTGTCCGCTGTTTGCTTGTCCTCGATTACCTCCATGCACACACCTATCCCACTTTGGTCGGAGACAAGTTGTGTCAGCAGGTTTGCAGTATGTTGTAAGATCTTTGGCACTAAAACAGTGTGATGCGCTGTGGTAAAAACTTCTTTAATGCGACGAAGGCAAAGCAAATAATTTACAAAAATTAATAGTAATTAGGCTTACATTAATTCGATAAATTGCCATAATATATTGACGAAAAACAATTTTATTTTGTTGCATTGCGACTGGATTGAGCATAGATTGCCGCCCACTGCAACTGAGGGTTGCTGGATGCGCGAAGGTAATGCGTATCCATCGGGAGTAAGACGGTGAGTCGTTACAGGATGTAAAGCTCATCGAATATCAGAGGCACTGGCGAACACATAAAGTGCCCGATGTGTGATCAAACGAGATTCGTAAAAACCAGAGTTGTTTTTGTCGTGGCATACACCGCGGGTGTTTCTGCCACCGTAAAAAATACTCGCCACTAGAAGAAAGGATGACGCTTATGCCTAAGTTACAAGTAGTACGCTGGATGTGCGTTTTTTCCGCCATCTCCGTGTTATGTATCGCCACTGCCTGCGCGCAACGAAGTCAGGATCAGGTCTGGTCGAATTCCGGGTATACGCCAGATGGTAATTACCGAGGCACCATTAACACGCTGGCGTTTCGCTGAGAAGATAATCAGATGACTGGATGATCGGATGATCTGTGTGTAACCACTGATCATCTGGTCAACCGATCATCACTGTTTCACCTCCCCAACGACTCCACATGCCGGCTTGCGATGATGAGGCGAGGGAAGTCGAGCGAGCCTTTGGCTTTCAGTTCTTCAACGAATTGCAGATAGCGCCCAACATTTTCCTGATTCGCGGATAACCAGGTTGCGGTCGCGTTCGTTGCTTCCTGCGTGGTTTTAAGCGCATCGGCGGTGATGCGGCGTTGGTGGTCAAATAATTGCAAAATGAGGGATTGTGCGGCCAAGCGATCCCAGTAGGAATCGGTGGTCATGCGCGAGGTTGAACGGCGCAACCAGCCCAGTTTGAGCTCGGCGCCGATGGCAAAATAGACCCGTCCCACATCGGCCAGTGGCAGATTCTGGGTTTTTGCGACCGTGACGATGTCGGGTGCCGACGATAGGATTTCCATCCGCGCTACGGCTTCGGACAAGGAAGAGGGCACCTCGGCGTGCGAATAACGCTCAAGCCGCTCCTGATAACCGCTGGCCACCGAACTCGAAATATAGTCACGATAACCTTTCAGAAACTCGGCGATTCCGGCAGCGTAATAATCAATGTTTTCCTGAATACCGAGCCCCGCCGATCCGTTTCGCAAAAACCATAACGTAATGCGCTCGATGAAGTAGGTTACTTGTGTAAACAGGGCGCTTTTGAGCGAAACGGGCACGCTTGCAGGCAGCGCCTCGATCGCCTGCCAGAGCGTCCGCAGATCAAAGGCGTCCCGCGCGATGGTATAGGCGCGGGTGACATCGGGTAGTTTCATGCCGGTATCCTCGGCAATCGCGTGCACAAACGTGATGCCTGCGCGATTGACGATCGAGTTCGTCACCATCGTGGCAATGATTTCGCGCTTGAGTGGGTGCGCGACAATATCGGCTTCCCAGTCTTTCTGCATCGGCGCGGGGAAATAGCGCTTCAGGTCACGCGCGAAATAGGGATCATCCGGCAGGGTGGAATCGAGCAGATGCCGGTAGAGTACCATCTTGCTATACGCGAGCATGACGGCGAGTTCCGGGCGGGTAAGCCCTTTGTTTTCGGCTTTGCGCTCGAGCAGTTTTTTGTCATCCGGCAAAAACTCAATCGCGCGATCGAGATCCTTGCTGCGCTCAAAGGACTGCATCAAGCGCGACAGCGGTTCCAGCAATGATACACCTTGTTGTTCTGCAATTGTAAGTGCTTGGGTCTGAAGGAAATTATCCTTAAGGACGAGTGCGGCCACTTCATCGGTCATGGACGCGAGAATCGTGTTGCGTTTTTCCTCGCTCAACCGGCCTTTGCCAATCGCCTGACCAAACGCGATCTTGATATTGACCTCATGGTCGGAACAATCTACCCCCGCCGAGTTATCAATTGCATCCGTATTGATGCGGCCGCCGGCGAGCTTCGCATACTCTATACGTCCTTTCTGGGTGAAGCCGAGATTCCCGCCTTCGCCCACCACCTTGCAACGCAGCTCACGGCCATTCACCCGCACGGCGTTATTGGTGCGGTCGCCGACTTGATCATGCGATTCATCCTCGGCTTTGACATAGGTGCCGATGCCGCCGTTCCAGAGTAAATCGACCGGTGCGAGCAGAATGGCTTTGACCAGCTCATCGGGCGAGAGCGCATCGCGTGTGATACCGAGTATCGCTTTCACTTCTGCCGAAATCGGGATGGATTTTGCCTGCCGTTCAAACACCCCGCCGCCACGCGAAATCAGCGAGGCGTTGTAATCGTTCCAGCCCGAACGCGGCAACGCAAACAGGCGCTTACGTTCGGCAAAGGACTTCTTCGCATCCGGATTGGGATCGAGGAAAATATGCTGGTGGTTGAAGGCTGCGATCAGCCGGATATGTTCCGACAGCAGCATACCATTGCCGAACACATCGCCAGACATATCGCCGATGCCGACACAGGTGAAATCCTGCGTGTAAATATCATGCCCCATTTCGGCAAAATGGCGCGCCACCGAGATGAAGCCGCCGCGCGCGGTGATGCCCATTTTTTTGTGGTCATACCCCACCGACCCGCCGGAGGCAAACGCATCACCGAGCCAGAAATCATATTCTTTCGATACGGCATTGGCGTAGTCGGAAAAACTCGCCGTTCCTTTATCGGCAGCAACGACGAGGTAGGGATCATCGTCATCATGGCGTACCACCTGTTTGGGGGGGACGACCGTCCCCGCTACCAGATTATCGGTGAGATCAAGCAGCCCGCGCAGAAACATCTGATAACAGGCGATTCCTTCTTTCATGAAGGCCTCGCGCTCCGACGGGGCAGGGGCTTGCTTGAGCACGAATCCACCTTTGGAACCCACCGGCACGATGACCGCGTTTTTTACCATTTGCGCTTTCATCAGGCCCAAAATCTCAGTGCGGAAATCATCGGGACGATCCGACCAACGTAAGCCGCCGCGCGCGACTTTCCCTCCGCGCAGATGAATACCTTCAAAACGCGGGGAATAAACAAATATTTCGGCATACGGGTGCGGTTTGGGCAGTTCCGGTACCTGAGCGGAGCGAATCTTGAACGAGAAATACGGCTTGTTGTCTTGAAAGAAATTGGTGCGAAGGGTTGCCTGAATCAGGTCGCAGAAACGGCGAATAATGCGGTCATGCGCGAGGTTGGTGACGGAGGCGAGCAGGTGATCGATCTCGACCAGAATGCCCTTGAAGGCATCGCGCGCGGTGGGTTTTGAAGGGTCAAACCGCGCGTAAAATAATGCCACCAGCTTGCGGGTGATCTCGGGGTGATTCACGAGCGCCGCCACTTTGGTGTCGTGACTCATCAGCACGCCGGTCTGTTTGATGTATTTGCTGTAAGCGCGCAGCAGCGCCACATCGCGCGAGTTCAGTCCCGCCCGCATGACAAGTGCGTTGAATCCGTCATTTTCCACTTCGCGGCTCCAGATTTTGACGAGCGCTTCTTCGAGCAGCGGCTTGATCTTGGTGAGGTCGATCGACTCGGCCTGTGGTGCAGTGAGCTTGAAATCACGAATCCAGATGTCCGGCTCGGTGGTTTCCGGGTGGGTAATTAGAAACGGAATTTCGTCAATCACGCGGAAACCGAGATTCTCCATCATCGGTAGAATATCTGACAAGGCCACCTGCGTGCTGACATTATAAAGCTTGAGATGGATGTATTCCGGCCTATCCAGTCGGGTGCGAAACAACTCGAGCGAGGCTTGCCCGCTTTCCATGGTCTGCACGATTTTCTCGAGGTCATAGAGCGCGTGTTCGGCGTCATACAAGCTGGTGTAGGTTTTGGGAAAGGCCTTGCCAAAGCGGCGGTAAAGTTCCTCGGCTCGCGCATCGCCGTATTTCGATTGCAGTGATTCTCGAAGCGCATCCGCCCACAGGCTGGTGGTGCGGGCAATCTCGGATTCGATGTCAGAGAGTTTATAATGCGGAATGCGGCCCGGGTCGGTTTTGACAATACACTGCATCCGCGCGAGCGGTGAATTGGTCATCTGCGTATAAAAATCCGTCACCGTTCCACCGAGCGCACGCTCCAAAATCGAGAGAATCTGCTCGCGGGTGGCGGTGGAAAACCGCTCGCGCGGCACGAACACAATACAGC
>CAZFOM010000020.1:9685-23805 GCA_964520155.1 uncultured Rickettsiales bacterium | reverse complement strand
AATGCGGGGCGTTCGTTCCTTGCGCGCGCCGAGCTTGCGGCACTGTCTGGGAATGCCGCCGACATCAAGCGATTCGTCACCGAAGCACAGAAAACCCTACCCAGGCAAAGCCCTGCCCGCCTGCGCTCCGAGGATCTCTTGCGGCTAGCCGATGAAATCGAAGCAGACAAAAAACGGTAACATAACAAATGCTGGAAGCCGCGTAGCTTTGTAGTATATTGGTAATATAGACTTTTTTCTTCTAACCTCATTCCCATCACCCGATCCCAGAGGATTTTTATGAATCGCACTGTTTCTGCTTTGCTTGCAACTGTGGCCACGGTTGCCGTTGTCTCGTTCGTTTCATCCGGCGTTCACGCGGAGGCCGTTACCAAAAAGGACGTCGAGGAAATCGTAAAGCAAGTGATCATGGATAATCCCGAAGTGCTCATGAAATCGGTCGAGAATTACCGCATTAAAATGCAGGCGGAACAGGCAGCCCAGATGCAGCAGTCTATCGCCAAACTACAAGAGGATCTGCGCAACACGACAGCGCCGATAGCGGGCAACCCGCGCGGTGATGTTACGGTAGTCGAGTTCTTTGACTACCATTGTGGTTACTGCAAGCACATGCTGCCGGTGGTGACGCAACTGCTCGATGAGGATAAAAATGTGCGCTTCGTGTTCAAGGAACTTCCAATTCTAAGCGAGGATTCGCGCCTTGCTGCAAAGGCTGCGCTTGGGGTGCATAAAGTCGCGCCGCAGAAGTATTTTGAATACCATTCGGCGCTGATGAAACTCTCCGGCACATTCACGGAACAGCAGTTGCTCGACACGGCGAAATCGCTCGGAGTGAATCCGGATAAAGTCAAAGAAGCGATGAACAGCGCAGACATCGAGAAGGAACTTGAGAAAAACCGCGAGATCGCAACCGCAATCGGCGTGAGTGGCACACCGGCGGTGGTGGTTGGCCGTCAACTTCTGCCAGGCGCTGTGAATTTTAATGAGCTTAAAAAACGCATCGCAGATGAGCGCGCGGGCAAGCGCTAGGTAATTCAGACCCCAACATGTGTGGGGTGACAGGAGTGGATCGCCACGTCGCGCGCTGCGCTCCTCGCGATGACGATAACCAAAATCAACCGTCATTGCGAGCGTAGCGAAGCAATCCAGTCATAAGCATACCATTATTGCGCTGGATCGCCACGTCGCGCGCCGCGCTCCTCGCGATGACGAGAACAAAATCAACCGTCATTGCGAGCGTAGCGAAGCAATCCAGTCATAAGCATACTATTATCGCGCTGGATCGCTACGTCGCGCGCTGCGCTCCTCGCGATGACGACGAAGTCTATCCTTTATTATGGTCATGCCGCACTCTCTTGCCTTGCCGTAGTTTTAACGAAGGCAGGTTGCAGCATCCAGCCCTAATTCAATACATGCAGAAGCCACATTCCCACAAACAAAAAACCCCTCCGCGAAGGAGGGGTTTTGGTTTAGGTCAGAGAATTCGTCACCCTCGATACTGGCCAAACTTCCCAGCCGATTGCACCATGGAGGTAAATTTCCCGATAACGCCCTGCCCTTCCTGGAAGCCCTTGATCGGGTTTCCACCGCGAGCAGCGGCAAGTAATCCCACCGCGAGCGCGCCGGTCAACACGACACCCACCGCAACTTTCGCCACTTTTGCGAACATTCCCTGTTTGCGGTCGGGATCAGGCGTTTCCTCACCGGTTTTCTCATCTACTTTCGTAGGATCACTTCCAGCAGACTGAAACGCCTTGTATGCAACCGCAGCAGCTGCCGCAGCCCCCACACCCGCAGCAATACGCCCACCGGTGCCAAGGGTTGGTGCCTGATTGCTGGTTCCTTTGCCACTGGCGGATACACCGGCATATTTCTCGAAGCTGGTTTTGCCCATCATCTCCAGAATGTCTTTGCCCACTTTGGATGAGGAGAGTTTCGCTAAATCTTTTTCATCCACCGCGTTGGACAACTGGTTTTGCAGAACATAATTAAACGCCTGCTTTTCTTTCGGATCTTTATACTTATCCGCAAGCGTCTTTGCGTACGACTCCGCAATTGCTTTTTCCTCTTTATCAAGCGCTTCGAGCGTGGCCTTGTCCGGTTCAGGCTTCTTGTTGTCTGCTTTGTGCGCGTCAACTGTTTCCTGATACGCAAGGCGGCGCTTATTTAGATCCACAACCTTATCGGTTATCGCCGTTGCATCGGTTTGCATCCCAGCCAGCATCTCTGGCGTTACTTTATCTGCGAACTCTTTTACGGTTTTGATGTATTTCTCGGTTGCTTCAAGTTTACGTTTTGCCTTGTTGAGATCATTTTGCGAGCGTTTGCTATCCAATTCGTCTGCATCAGGACGAAGTTCGCGCTTGAGTGCATCAGCAAGAGTTTCCTTGAAGTTATCGTTATCGCCTAATTTTTCTGAAATTTTTTTCGCTTCTTCAAGTTTTTTTGCAGCTAGTTCGTCGATTGCTGCAACAGCATAGCCTTTCATCAAGGTATCAATTTTTATTTCCTTATTAAAAGCGCTTATACGTTCTTCCCATTTTCCGTCTTTCTGCTTAGTTCTAACCTGCGTCGCCACATTCATTAAATCTGTTTTAGCGATCCCAATCTCATGCTTATTCGGAATTTCTTTGTATGCACCTTCGAGTGCGGACTTCATGGCATCAAGAACCTTCTTGATCGCTTCTTTGCGAGCGGCTTCTTCCATTGCCTTAAGCTCATCGGTCTCAGCGAGCTTTGCCTCGATATGCTTCAGGGCTTCCTCAGCGCTGTATGCGAGATTCTCATCTTTTTTCTTTGCTTCTTCCGTCATACACGTCTCCGTTCTGTAACGACTTTCGGTTTTTTACCTTGCCCCGAATGTAGCATAACATTGCCAGAGAAGTGTTACATTTGCGTTAAACATTGATGACCGAAATGGCGGTTTTTCGTCATATTGGTTGATGGTTTATGGTGGATGGTTAATGGATTAAGTATTGTTTTTCAGTGTATTAATAAATGTCATGCCAGCGCAAGCTGCCATCTAGTAGTAAAAAATGAACTGGAATGCTGGATACCAGCTTTCGCTGGTATGACGGTATCTTCTGGATTCGTGTGAAGCCTATCTTAAATCTTCTCACCTCGCTTGCGGGGGCAATCATAGGAAAAAGATTTACCATTCTTTTGATCACTCCCCCCTTGCGGAGGAGGGGAAAGAAGAGGCTTTTGATTTATGCGCGACGCAAAAACCATGACCGTGCCGCTTCACGGATCATCTGATCATCCGATCATCCTTCTCGTTCCACCAATACATAATGCTCACGATAGAGCCGCATCGCTTCGCGGCCTTTGAGCGTGGCAAGGTGTGCGGTGCATAGCACTACCCGATCCATCGGGCGTTCGGTTTTGGAAAAATAATAATCACGGTCTTCAAAACATTCCTCGAGCGAAAAGGGTTTGAAGCCGTACCCGTCGAACAGATCCGCTTTCAAGTAGCCGGAGCGCCCAAGCCGTTCGTAATCCCATGGCTCATCGAGCGTCGTGCTGGTCACCTGCAGGTAGAGCATCAGATCGCCTTTCTGGGGTGTGAATCCTTCTGCCTCGTCATCCACATAGCGCAGCCAGATTTTCCCGCTCAAGGCAATACGCGGATAGACATTGCCTTTGCTTTGATAGGTCAGTTTACGGGGGCCTTCTTTGCGTGCCATGTTCTGCTCATCCTCCTGCTGTGGCGGATACGATCCACATATCGGGCAACAGCGTTTTTAATTGCCGCGCGGCGTCGTCTGCTTGTTGTGGTGTGTCATATAGACCAAAGCAAGTGGCGCCACTACCGCTCATGCGGGCAAGCCGGCATGTCGATGTGCGTTCAATCGATGCCAGTATATGTGCGATCACGGGAAGCCGCTTGATGGCAGCGTGTTGCAGATGATTCTTTCGCGGCGCGAGATAGTCTATAAGTCCAGCAAAACTCGAAAACGCGGACAGGATGGTTTCCTTCGGCGCAAACGGTTCCGCATGTGATTCAAACACATCGCGGGTGGCAAGCGGCAGGCGCGGATTGACAAGCACTATACCGAACACAGGTAGCGGTACGGGCGTAACAACTTCCCCGATCCCTTCCATGAATGCGGACGCATGTTTGAAACAGACCATTCCATCCGCGCCCATATACTGTGCAGCCTCGCGCAGGATGGATTCGGAAATTTCGGGATGCTCTTGGTGCAGATAGCGCAACAACGCTGCCCCATCCGCAGTGCCGCCGCCCATGCCAGAGGCAACGGGAAGCTGTTTATCCAGCATGATCGACAGCGGATAGGATTGCCCCATGCGTTGTTCTACAAATTCCAACACACGCAGGATCGTGTTCTCCTGCTGCACCCCTTCCAATGAAGATGCAAACTCACCACGAATAGTGAGTTGGGTTTTGGGTGCAGGCGTGATGGTAAGCACATCCCCAATCGAGGCAAAGGTCACCAATCCCTGCACCTCATGATACCCATCCGCGCGTTTACCGGTGAGATGGAAAAACAGATTGATCTTCGCCGGTGCAAGCATGGGCGCTATCGCATTTATATCGAGGGAGCGCCCGCTTCGGGTGCTGCGGGTGCCTCAGAGGATTCAGGTATGATCGCCGGCACAAACGGAGGCATTCCGTTTGCGAGTTTTTCTTTGATCGCGGCGGTTGCCTTGGCATCGGGTTTGAAGGTCAGCGCCCGCTCCCACTGAAAGCGCGCCTCCATCCTCCGCCCCAACCGCCAGTATACATCCCCCAGATGTTCGTTGACCGTGGGATCGCCTGGCATCTGCTCCAGCGCTTCCTCGATATATTCCGCTGCCTGCTCAAAATCACCGATCAGGTAATATGCCCACCCCATCGAATCAATAATATGCGCATCGTTCGGGCGCTGTTTGAGCGCGCGCTCGATCATGTCCTTGGCCTCAGGGATATGCTTGTTCATAGTGAGCCAACTGTAGCCCTTGTAATTCAAGACCTCGGGTTGATCTGGTTCCAGCTCCAGCGCGCGTGCGAAATCGGCCTCGGCCTTCGGCCATTGTCCGGCGCGTTCATACGCAATGCCGCGTGCATAGTATTTGACCCAGTCGGAGGCAGTAGGCGTTTTAATCTGATCAATCACGTGCGAATAGACCGCCGCCGCTTCCGAGAAACGCTCCATATCGCGCAGCAGATCCCCTTTGGCAAGTAGCGCTTCTTCGCTGTAGTTAGGGTTGGCCGCCACAGTCTCGAGCGTGCGCAGCGCCGCGGGTGTGTCACCGCGCTCGTGAAGAATCTGCGCGATGCGCACCTGCCCGCCGATATAAAGTGGCGAGGTGTTTTCGATCCGTTGATACATAATCACCGCAGCATCCAGATTCTCTGCCTGTTCGAGCGCAGCAGCAAGCAGATATTGCGCCGCTGGAAACTGCGGACGCAGATACAGCGCCATGCGCAGATAGACAATTTCATCTTCCACCGCATTGGCGCCGTACAGAATACTCGCGATACTATAAAACAACTCCGCAACACCTTCGCGTGCATTGCCAATTAGGCGCGCGGAGGCGGGTATGGTGGTATCGAAACTCAGCGTTTTACCACCTTGCGTCGCAGCGCTCACTAGAGCATTCACAGCAGCAGAATCCTTCTGTCGAAGATAGAAATTGCGGGTGGACTCCAAAATTCGGTACGGGGTTTTGGCCGGTTCTTTGGTGGCCTGCTCGAAGAAGCGGCGAGCTTCGCTGGTGTGCCCAAGTAGATCATTCATGAGCGCTAGATGATAAATGACAAACGGCGTATCGAGCTTGGCATTGCCGCCAATCACCTGCGCCACGGTGAGCGGGTTTTTGATCTCGCCAGCACCCAGTCGCGTCCAAGTGGTAAGCAGCGGCATGAGAATCGCGTTCAGCCCGCCAGAATGCGAGGCACCCAAATGCGGCAGTGCTTCGGAATAATTTTCTTCACGAATGTGACGCACCGCCCTCAGCACGTCTGAGGCGAGCGATTTTCGTATCTCATTATCGGTCACGGTTTCGGCGACCTCGAGCGCCGCATCCACGCTGCCTTCCAGCAGCAGTAAATGATAGAGCTGACGCTTAAGCTCATTATTATCGGGGTCGGCGGTGAGTGCATCGCGCAGATGGTCGGTAGCATTGCGATGATCGTTTTTGAGCGCCGCAAACTGACCTGCGAGATAACTCCCGGGATCTGCTTTAAGCCGCGCGGGATCGAGTTTCAGTTCTTTTTCTTCTTCAGCAGTGGATTCTGTATTTTCCTGCTTGGGGGCTGCGTCTGAGTTTTGAGAAGAAGCTGGATCGGTCGCATCGGGTTGCACCGGCGAATCCGTCGTCTGCGTAGTGTTTGTATAGTGTTCGGCCAGATGCGGCCAGGCAATCGCAAGGCCGGTGAGCACCAGCAACACCAGCAAGGTAAGGTTTAACCGACTGGAAGATTTGGGTTTTTGTGGTGCGTCGTTCAGAGAAAAATCCTGTGATAAAAAGGCTTGCAAGCCTGTGAGGCGCGGATATTATACGCGCCCGTTTTAATAGTAAATGCGAATTCGAGGATTTTATGGCCGGCGGCGCAAAGACAGCAAGTAAGAACAATCCGGATACCCGTGGCGAAGCCACCAAACCGCGTAAATATAACAATAAGAACGTAAAGCCGGTGCTGTATATTTTCGGCAAGAACCGCTTTATGGCGGCCGCTTATGAAAACGGCGATCTGGCGATCAATCCGCAGACCAAGCAGCCAGTGGCGTACGCAAACTGCGAGAAGCAGTAACCTTTACATCGCCGAATAATTTGGGCCACCGCCACCTTCGGGTGTTATCCAGCGGATGTTCTGCGTCGGGTCTTTGATATCACAGGTTTTACAGTGCACGCAGTTCTGCGCGTTGATCTGTAATCGCGGCTGGTTATTTTCACGCACGATTTCATACACACCTGCCGGACAGTAGCGCTGCTCAGGCGCATCATAGTGCGCAAGATTATATGTAACCGGTATCGCGTGGTCTTTGAGCGTGAGATGCACCGGCTGATCTTCTTCGTGATTGGTATTGGAAAGATAGACCGATGACATGCGATCAAACGTGATCACGCCGTCCGGTTTGGGATAGGCGATTTTTTGCATGGAGTCAGCGGGTTTGAGGCTCGCATGATCCGCATGGTGCTTGAATGTCCACGGTGCCTTGCCGCGAAAGAGATAGGTATCCAATGCCGCATGGAGCAGCCCTGCCCATAGCCCATACCGAAACGCAGGGCGAATGTTTCGCACGCGTGACAATTCCGTTGTCACCCAACTGGCGTCGAGTCGGGCGCGGTAGGTGTGAAAGGCCGCATCGCTGTGTTGCGAAAGCGCGTCGAAGGTCGCTTCGGCTGCAAGCATCGCCGATTTCATCGCCGTGTGCGTGCCCTTGATACGCGGCACATTCATGAATCCGGCCGCACATCCGATAAGCGCACCACCTGGGAATGTGAGTGCGGGGATAGATTGCAATCCCCCCTCATTGAGGGCGCGCGCGCCATACGATATACGGCGGCCACCTTCAAGCAGTCTGCGGATATGGGGATGGAGTTTGAAACGCTGAAACTCCATAAACGGATCCAGATGCGGATTCTGATAATCCAGACCAATCACATACCCGAGCGATACCTGATTCTTGTCGAGGTGATACACGAATGAGCCACCATAGGTGGCCGCATCCAGCGGATAGCCGATCGTATGCAGCACTTCGCCTTCGCGGTGTTTTGCGGGATCCACTTCCCATACTTCCTTGATACCGATCGCATAGGTTTGCGGATCGCAGTGTTTGCGCAGATCAAATGCTTTCATCAATCGCTCGGAGAGCGAGCCGCGGCAACCTTCGGCAAACAAGGTGTATTTCGCCTTGAGGTATAGTCCGGCCTGATAATGCGATTTCTTTTCACCCGTTTTGCTGATGCCGAAATCCCCCGTAATCACCCCCGTGATACGTCCCGATTCGGTGACAAAATCCTGCGCAGGGAATCCTGCGAAAATCTGCACACCTGCCTGTTCGGCCTCTTTCGCCAGAAACCGGCAGAACATGCCTAGGCTGATGATATAATTTCCCTCATTGCGCATCTGCGGCGGGGTGGGAAGCCGTAAGGAGCGCGTCTTGGTCATCAGGCGGAACTGATCGTGTCGCACGGGCACATGAAGCGGCGCGCCGCGTTCTTTCCAGTCGGGTAGCAACTCACTGAGCGCTCTAGGATCGAGCACCGCGCCTGAGAGAATATGCGCCCCTACTTCCGACCCTTTTTCGAGCACGCACACGGAGATGTCCTTACCCGATTGTGCCGCGAGTTGCCGCAAGCGGATGGCCGCACTCAAGCCCGCAGGCCCCGCGCCGACAATGGCAACATCGCATTCCATGATTTCGCGTGAGGGCGTGTGCATGATAGTTGACGAAGTGTGGATAACCTGAATTTAACTTTGCGACCGAAGGATTCTACCTTATCATTACATCATAGTATAAAAACTTTAAGGAGACGTGTATGAAATCATGGGTTCTTGCAATTTATTCGCTTGCATTCAGCATCGCGGTTGCATCAGCAGCGCAGGCCGAAGAAAAGACTATCGCTGCGATGTCAAAAAAATGCGACGAAGCGAAAATCAAGGAAATCGTAGGCGATGGAATCGTCAAAGTGGAGAAGAACCCGTCCGGTATGGAAGGCATCTACGATATCACGTTTGATGATACGAAAACCGATGCTCAGAAGCTCATGATGAAGCTGATTGATGCGCAATGTGTAGAATAGAAGCGCTATAGTGCGGATGCGGGCGGCCAGTGCATTAATCGAGTGGTATCGGGTTTCGGGCGTGGATGAAATCACGCATACCGAGCCGCGCAACTGGTTTGCGGAACGCAGCGAAATGCCTGTACCTGCCGACACCGCTACACAGTCGGTGGTTCCTCCTGCCGACACTTCATTGCCGGTTTCATCATTATCTCATGAAGTACCCCCCCCAATCACCAAAGCGCCTTCTGCAGTGGTCGAAGAAGCGCGGCGTCTTGCAGCGTCCGCCACCAGCGTTGCTGAGCTCGAGGAGATCATCCGCCGCTTCGATGGATGTGCCTTAAAGCGCACCGCAAGAAACACAGTCACCGCGGATGGTAACCGCTCGGCGAAGTTTTTACTCATTGGCGAAGCACCAGGAGAAAAAGAGGATGCACAGGGCATCCCGTTTTGTGGCCCCAGCGGTATGCTGCTCGATAAGATGCTCGCCTCCATCGGCTATGACCGCACAAAATGCCTGATCACCAACACGATCTACTGGCGCCCGCCAGGCAACCGCCAGCCGAATCCGGAGGAGGTGATGATCTGCAAACCCTTCGTCGAGCGCTTCATCGCGCTGGTGGATCCGGCATTGATCGTGATGGTAGGCGCGACCGCCGCCAAAAGTATGCTGGCGATTGAGCAGGGCATCACGCGGCTGCGCGGTAAGGAATTTTCCTACACCCATCCGGATACGGGTAAATCTTACCCTGCGGCACTGCTGTTTCACCCCTCGTATCTCCTGCGTCAACCGTCACACAAGCGGCTTGCCTGGCACGATCTATTAATGATTCAGGAGTGGCTTGAGAGGCTGAATACACAACCATAAAGTGTACTAATTCAGAATTACAACCCAAAAACCATACATTCCACAATTCTGCTCGTGTATTTATCTCTGTGTTTCTTAATTACTAATCGGGCTTGTTAACCATTTTGTTACTATTTGCCCTTGCTGGGGTGGTATCGCTCCATTACATAGGCTCTCCCCTATGCGAAGACGAACAAACAATACCGTGTTTCACCCACGCGCCAAGCCGCCTTCTGCATCCCGCAAGCCTGGGCATCTGATCGGGCAGGCAAAGCGCTTGCCTTTTGGATTTATCTTAGCGCTGTCGCTTCTGTGTCTCGCGTTTATCACCTCTCTTTATCACTCTCCCAAACCATCGATCCCGATGGTGGCACCTGTCGCGTTTGGCGCACCGCAGATGTGGAATGCAACGCTTGCTGCTCCCTTGTCCGCATCCGACATTGCCACCTACCGTGAGATCCTCGCCGCGCAGAAAAAAGCTGATTGGGCAAAAGCCGATCAACTGATCGCCACGTTGCAAGACCCTATATTAGTAAGCAGCCTGATGGCGGATCGCTACCTCCACCGCCAGTATGAAAGCCAGCCGAAGAAATTGAGCGCGTGGCTGGATAGCCATGCACAGCACCCGCAGGCGCAGGCGATTGCAAGGTTGATTCGCAGCAAGGATCGCACGCTTTATAATGATGCGCCCGATACGGCTGATACCACCTTCAGCGCCCGCGTGATTGACGATGGAAAAGGCAGCGTGCTTAGGGATAGCGGTTCGGTGCGTACCGATGCAACCGCGATCGGGCAGAAAGTAGCAAATAAAGTAGTGATTACGCTCGATACGCAATCCCCCGAAGCGGCACTCAGAATGGTGAATGCCGCCAAAGCGAATCGTTCGATCAGCGCGGAATCTGCCGCCTCCCTTAAAGGACGGATCGGGCAGTATCTTTTTAATCGTGCACAATATGGCCGCGCGTATCCGCTGTTTCAGGAAGCCGCCTCTGTTGCAAACCCAGCACCTTCGCATGTGTGGATGGCAGGGATCTCGGCGTATCACTTGAAACAATACCGTACTGCTGCACGTCAGTTTTCGCGCCTGAGCAAGCTGTCCATTCCGGTGGGAGATAAAGCGGCCGCCTATTACTGGAGTTATTTGTCGCACAAGGCTTCGGGCAATAGCAGTGCAGCGGAAATCGCACTCGCGCAGGCGAAACAATACCCGCGCAGTTTCTACGGCATTCTCGCACTGAAAGCCTCTGGTGAAACCTTGACCGTCAGCAAAGCCCCTTCGGATCGGCTGGATGATCTGGTTGCAGACGCAGCGGTGCATCGCGCCGCAAGCTGGATGGCACTCGGACTGCGTGACCGCGCGGAGGAAGAACTGCGCACACTCTTTGCCAATGCTGACTCGGACAAGCGCCGTGTGTATGTGCAACTGGCGTCGCTGTGGAGTATGCCCACTTTGCAGATGCGAATGGGTCACGCGCTTCGCGCTGAAGGCGAGCATCTCGATTTTGCTTTATACCCCACGCCTGGCTGGAAACCCCACACCGGTTATTCGGTGGATCCGGCCTTGCTTTATGCAATTGCGCGCCAGGAATCGAAGTTTGAACAGAATGTGACAAGCCCTGCCGGTGCGCGCGGTGTCATGCAGCTCATGCCCAATACGGCGCGCTATGTCGCAGGCGACGCCGGATTGAAAAAGGAAGCTGTGCGCGGCAAGCTAAGTGAACCTGTCACCAACGTCACCTTGGGTCAGCAGTATGTGCAATATCTGATGGAGAAGCCCTACATCCGCAACAATCTGGTATTTATTACTGCTGCTTATAACGCAGGGCCTGGCAAAGTGGCCGAGTGGCAGGGGCGGATTGACGATCGCGGCGATCCGCTGCTCTTTATTGAATCGCTGTCATTCAGCGAAACCCGTAACTATGTGCAGCAGGTCATGGCGAATTACTGGATCTACTCTGCGCTGATGGGCACGCAGGCACCGTCGCTCGATGCGCTCGCCTCGAACGAGTGGCCGCTGTATGAGGTCAACAATCTCGAGTTCGCCGGCTTCTTTGATCAGAAGCTGAATTAAAGTTAGAACTCAACCATTCTTGTGCAACCCTGTGGGCAAAACAGATGATGTTTACCCTAGGCTGTGTTTAAGAATCGTCATTCCCGCGCACGCGGGAATCTCGCCATCAACATTGTTACAATCATCGCAAGAGATGCCTGCGTCCGCAGGCATGACCATGGGGGGATGTTGCGATGCTTACTGTCTATGCCGTACTCGCAGCAAAACGAATAGTACTGAGACCCCAGAGCTATCCTATAATCATTACCTCGATTTAAGTTGGTTGTAACCGCGATGACGGCTATCATGTGCCTATGCTCGATTACGCATGGGAAACAGAGTATGCACGGCCACTGGCCGGTGTGGATGAAGCTGGCCGCGGCCCCTGGGCGGGACCGGTGGTGGCCGCTGCGGTGATCTTCGATCCTGAACAGATACCGTCAGGTATCAACGATTCCAAAATACTTTCTGCAAAAAAACGCGATGCGTTGTTTGAACATATCATGGCGTGTGCGCAGGTGGGCATCGGTATCTCAGAAGCAGAGGAGATTGATCGCATCAACATCCTGCAAGCCACGTTTGTAGCCATGCAGCGAGCGGTTGAACAGCTCCGCACCTCTCCCACAACCATACTCGTGGATGGTAACAAACTGCCCTCGTGGCACTACCCTTCGCACGCCATAGTGAACGGCGATGCCAAAAGTGTGTCGATCGCGGCTGCCTCCATCATTGCCAAGGTCACGCGCGATCGCATCATGCAGGAACATGCGCGTACCTACCCGCACTACGGCTGGGAGAGAAATTCCGGTTACGGCACGAAGCACCATCAGGACGGGTTGCGACGTTACGGGATTACGCCGCTGCATCGGCGCAGTTTTGCACCGATCCGCGCATGGGTGGAACAGGAACAGGCCGCATGAGCAGCAAGCGCACCCACACCAACATTGCCAAGGCGCTGTCGCAGTGCGTGCTTCCCATCACCAAGGATGCGCTGCGCAAACGCGGCTTTTTTGAATACCGCCTGATCGAAGAATGGCCGCTCGTCGTGGGCGAGCATCTGGCACGGTGCTCGATCCCGCTCAAGGTGGCGTTTGAAATGCAAAAACGCAGCGATGGGGTGCTGCATATTCAGGTGCTTTCGAGCATGGCGCTGGAATTTCAACATCTGCAACCCATGATTCTTGACCGCATTGCGAGCTACTTCGGCTACAAAGCAATCGCACGGATGGTGCTACATCAAACGAGTGCTCTTCCATCGCCAGATCCAATCCCCGTCGCCAAGCCATCATCTGTGGCGTCCATCCCTGTAGGATTGGAACCCACCCTTGCCGCCTGTACCGATGACGATCTCAGGCAATCGCTCACCTCACTGGCACAGGTTATTTCCACTAAAAACAACCATTGATAATGACGCATGAAACCGTAAAGTACAGTCATACTCAACCTCAAGGAACCTACATTCTATGAAACGACTTCACACATTTGCATCCGCTCTAGCATTGCTTCTGGTATTTTCCACCTACACGGCTTCGGTATCGGCTCAGGAAGCCACACAGGAAGCCGCTCCCGAGCAGAAAACGACGGAACCGTTTGTCTATGTTGCGAGCCCCGATGATATTGTGACAGGCGTTGCTGATGCACCGGTCACAATTGTGGAATACGCATCGCTTTCCTGCCCGCATTGCGCTCATTTCCACAACGAAGTATTTTCCGAACTGCGTACACGTTACATTGAACCCGGCAAGGTGCGTCTGGTGTTTCGTCACTTCCCTCTCAATGCACCCGCGCTTGCCGGTGCTATTGCCGTCAACTGCGTGGAACCCAGCGAACGCCACAAATACCTCAAAGTCTTATTTGCCGCGCAGGACAAGTGGGCATTTGACACCAACTATCAGGATGCGATCGGTGGCATCGTGTTTGTCGGCGGCCTGTCCCATGATCAACTGAATGCCTGCCGTGCGGACAAAGCGCTCGAGGAGCGTATCTTGAAAATCCGTCAGGAAGCGGCGCAGAAAGGCTGGGTGGAATCCACGCCGACCTTCTTCATCAATGGCCAGAAATATGTGGGCGACCGTTCGCTGGAAGGCATGTCCAAAGCCATTGATGCGATGCTTCCCAAACCGTAACCATGGGCACATCTACAGCAAGTGATGATCAGGGCTTATGGGTAGCCTTGAGTTTTGCGGTAGTAGCCACCGTGCTGTTTCTGCCCGAGTTTGCCGCCGCGAGCGATACCGCAAATAACATTTGCAGCGTGGTGAACATCCTCAAAAGCCAGACCGGCAAGAACATCGCCAGTGTCGGAATCATATTGATTGGTGTGGGTGCGCTGCTAGGTCGTGTATCCGCACCGCTGGCCATGACCTTGGTGTTTGGTATTGCGCTCACCTTCACCTCCACCGATCTGGTCAAAGCCTTCACAGGGCGTGCCCTGACATGTGTGGCCGGCGCTGCCCCGCCGCAAAGCCGCCTTGAGATCGTCATGTGCAA
>CAZFOM010000020.1:8683-9675 GCA_964520155.1 uncultured Rickettsiales bacterium | reverse complement strand
TCGCGCTGGGGCCTACGGGAATGGCCTTTGCCACCCTTGCCGTCATCATCGCGGGTCTGGGCGCGTTATACGGAAAAATTTCCTGGGCGATGGGAGTGATCATCGCAGTTGGAATTGCCTGTATGTTTGGATTTCTCTCCATCCTAAGCGTCATGATCGGCCCTGTGGGCATGTGCAGCTGATGGCATCATCTCCTAAAGATCCCCTCCCCTCGCTCGATGATCTGGGACGGCGCATTTCGTCCCTCAAGGAAGCCACGACGGAGAAACCGGCAGATGCGCCGCAGCGCAATAACGGGCTCGCCACCGCGATGCGGATGGGAGTCGAGTTTGTGGCTGGTGTATTCATCGGCACACTCTGCGGGTATCTGCTCGACCGCTGGCTCGGCACACTGCCGTGGCTTTCGATTCTGTGTTTTTTCCTAGGCGCTGCCGCCGGTTTCAAAAACATGATTCGTGCATCGCAACAAGCTGAAATATCAGACGAAAAAAAAGAACATTAAGATCTTGACGCATCCCAGATCGGGCGCTACTACAAGCTGCCTTTTGGCAGTATTTACTCTTTTCATCGAATCGTTTTCGTAAGTCTCGTATGTCGCAGGAACATAACCCGCTCGCCCAGTTTGAAATCAAGACTCTGTTTGAATTACCGACACTTGCGGGACATGAAATTCACTTCACGAATTCTTCGTTATTCATGGTGCTGGCGGTGGCAAGCATCGTCCTGTTTCTCACCATCGGGATTCGCCGTAAAGCGCTGGTACCAGGTCGCTGGCAGTCGCTCGTAGAGCTCACATACGGGTTTATCGGCGGCATGATCCGCGATAACGTAGGGGATTCCGGCAAGCGCTATTTCCCCCTGATTTTCACGATTTTCATGTTCGTGCTGTTTTGCAATCTTCTGGGCATGATTCCCTTTTCTTTTACCGTGACGAGTCACATTATTGTGACCTTTGCCATGGCAGCGGCGATCTTTATCGGCGTCACTCTGAT
>CAZFOM010000020.1:5106-8673 GCA_964520155.1 uncultured Rickettsiales bacterium | reverse complement strand
GTGGTGGATGGCGCCGCTGCTGTTTGTCATTGAACTCTTTGCCTATCTTGCCCGCCCGATCAGCCTCTCGGTGCGTTTGGCAGCCAACATGGTGGCAGGTCACACCATGCTGAAAGTGATCGCCGGATTCGTCGTGGGACTCGGGCTGCTTGGCGGCTGGTTGCCGGTGGCGCTGCTCGTGGTGCTCACGGGCTTTGAGATTTTTGTTGCGGTGCTGCAGGCCTATATCTTCACGATTCTGACCTGTGTGTATCTGAACGACGCATTGCATCTGCATTAAAAATTCGCTATCCACTCATCCATCTTAAAAACGAAAGGGTTAATCATGGAAACTGTTGCTGGAAACTACGAAGCTCTCAAATATCTCGGTGCGGGTCTGACCGCGCTTGGTATGATGGGCGCCGCCATTGGGGTGGGTAACATCTTCGCTGCGATGCTGAACGGCATTGCGCGCAATCCCGCAGCCGAAGGCAAGCTCGCCAAATACGTGTATGTCGGCGCCGGTCTTGCCGAAGCGATGGGTCTGTTTGCGCTCGTGATTGCGCTGCTGCTCATCTTCGCAGCGTAAGCGGTTCATACGATAAGGAACATGGTACATGCCACAGCTTGATCCGAGTAGTTTTGCCTCGCAATTATTCTGGCTGACGGTCACGTTTGTGGCATTGTACCTGATCCTTGCGCGGTTTGTGCTGCCCCGCATTCACGCGGTGCTGGAGAACCGTAAGAGCCGGTTGGACTCCGATCTGGGAACCGCTGCCCGTCTCAAGGAAGAAGCCGAGTCTGCCAAAACGGGATACGAAGAATCCCTGAAACAGGCCAAGTCCCAGTCCATCAGCCTGATTGCTGCCGCGCAGCAGGAGATTGCACAGGAATCGCAGAAGCAATCGAGCGCGCTTGATAAAGAACTGGCCAAGAAAATGGCGGATGCCGATACGGCCATTGCCTCCTCGCGTAAAGCGGCGCTCGATCACCTGATTCCGATCACCAGCGAGCTGACGGTTGCGATTGTGGAATCGCTTGTGCGTCATCGTCCGAACGGAAAACAGGTTGAGCAACTGGTCGGCGAGATCGCCAAGCAAAAAGGTCTGTCATAAGGTTAGGAGCGCCCCATGGAAGCGATACTGCACGAACCGAAAACCTGGATTGCACTGGCATTCGTGCTGTTCTTTCTGATGATGTACAAGCTCGGCGTGTTCCGCTTTCTGGGCAGAAGCCTCGATGATCGCAGCGCCAAAATCAAAGCTGAACTCGAAGAAGCCGTGCGTCTGCGCGAAGAAGCGCAGGCAACCCTAGCATCCTATCAACAGAAACAGAAAGAAGTGCTCGCCGAAGCCGAGCAGATTCTTGCCAAAACCAAGCAGGATGCGGAAACCATGGCACGCGCCGCGCGTGATGAGTTGAGGGTCGCTTTGGAAAAACGCACCCGCCTTGCGATGGAGCGTATCGCGCAGGCCGAAGCCAAAGCCGTGAAAGAAGTGCAGGGTCATATGGTGGATATTGCCATGGCCGCGTCGCGAGCCATCATCAAGGAGTATATGGCTCAAGGTGGCAGCGAAGAAATTGTCAAATCGGCGACTGCCGATATTGAACGTAAACTGCACTGATCGCGCGTGCGTTTTTCAGCGGCGACACTCAGCACCCTTCTTGTGTTAATTCCTGCGCTGGCGTCCGCTGCCGGCTGGACGCAGCCGGAGGGCAAAGGACAGGTGATTCTTGCTGCGCGTTACTACACGACCGACGAATTCTTTGATAACCAGAGCAACCGTCGGGATCAGCCGCGCTACAGCAAATACGAACTGAATCCCTATCTGGAATATGGGTTTACCGACGCCATCACACTCGGTGCGAACGGTTTTGTGGATTATGTCACCCAAAAAAATCCCGCCACCACACACGATACCAATCTCATGCTCTCCGATGTGGAGCTTTTTTCGCGTGTGCGCGTGGCGCACGGTGAGGATTGGGTATTTTCCCTGCAACCGCTGATCAAGTTTCCAAGCCTGTATCATCACAGCGATGCACCGCGTTCAGGATCAGAATTTTTTGACGCGGAACTCTCTGCGCAGGCAGGAAAATCCTTTTCGGCCTTTGGGCAATCCCATTTTACGACGTTTAGCGCCGGCTATCGCCACCGTTTTGATACGCCCAAAGACCAGATCAAGCTCGAATGGGCGGCAGGCCTCACGCTCGATGATCACTGGATGCTATTGCCGCAGGTCGCCTACACAGGCCGGATTGACGCAGCCGCAAATTCCACCTTTACGCAGTCGGGTCAGGACGACTACAATCTGCTGAAACTTCAGCTATCCGGACGTTACCACCTAAGCGATTTTTGGGCGCTTGAAGGCGGTGCGTTTGTGCATGGCTGGGGAGAAAATACCGGCAGCGGCGGCGGAGTAGTATTTGCGCTATGGAGACAATTCTAGGGGTACATGGTTCGACGACGCCACTGGGTAGCATCCTGCTGCGCAAGGGGTTGATCCGCGAAGACGAGCTGGATCATGCGCTCGCCATCCAGAAAAAAGAAGGTGGGCGTATCGGCACCATCCTGATCGGGCAAGGCACCCTCAAACCACAGGCACTCGCAAAAGCACTCTCCGAACACCACGGCATTGGTTTTGTGGATCTCGATCAGTCACCGCCGGATGCTTCGCTTCTGGATAGTGCGGATGTCATGCACTATCTCGAACATCAGGCATTACCCTGGAAAACCGAGAATGGCGTCACGCGCATTGCCACGACCGACATCACCTTTGATGTGGTGGAGTGGGCGCGCACGAAATACGGGCAGGCATTTTCATTTGTCATCACGTCGCCGCGCGACATTGCAAGCATCATCAGCAAACGTTTTGGTGCGCATATCGACACCCAAAGCCGGCAATACCTGCACCGGTTCTTTCCAAATCTCTCCACCCTTGCAACACTCGAACGCTACGAAAGCCGTCCGGTGATTGTAACCCTTGCACTGTTAATGTTAGGGTTATTCGTATTGCCGGTTACGATTGTTGCACTCGTGTTTGCACTGATTAATCTGCTGTATTTTGGCACCATCGTGTTCAAGGTGATGATTTTTGAGCGCGGCGCGCGCGAGGAGCGCACTCCTCCTGCCATGGCGCTATCCGATACCGAGCTTCCGACCTATACGATTCTGATTCCGATGTATCGCGAGGCCGAAAGCCTCCCGCACCTGATTCCAGCGATCCGCTCGCTCGATTATCCCAAATCCAAACTCGATGTGAAGTTAATCATCGAGTCGGACGATGTGGAAACATTCGCAGCCGCCAAACAGCTTGAGCCGGAAGGGTATTTCCACATTATCCGTGTGCCCTACTCCCTGCCCCGCACAAAACCCAAGGCCTGTAACTACGCGCTGCGTTTTGCGCGCGGTGAATATGTGACGATTTATGACGCGGAGGATCGTCCGGATCCCAAACAACTCAAACGCGTGGTGGAGCGTTTCCGCTCGTTGCCTTCCGATGTGGTGTGTGTGCAGGCGCGCCTCAACTATTACAATCGCGACGACAATCTGCTCACGCAGTTTTTTGCAATCGAATATGCCGCCTGGTT
>CAZFOM010000020.1:0-5096 GCA_964520155.1 uncultured Rickettsiales bacterium | reverse complement strand
TGGTTCGACTACATGCTCAAAGGGCTGGAATCACTCGGTATCCCAATCCCGCTCGGTGGCACGAGCAATCATATCGCCTTGTCGCGTCTGCGGGAGCTTGGCGAATGGGATCCGTACAACGTGACCGAGGATGCGGATCTGGGCGTGCGCATTGCGCGACGCGGCCTCAAGACCGCGATGGTGGAATCACTCACACTCGAGGAAGCGCCAAAGCATTTAGGTAACTGGATGCGGCAACGTTCGCGCTGGATCAAAGGGTATATGCAGACATGGCTTGTGCATATGCGCGAACCTGGCGCATTGTTTCGCGCGTTTGGCTGGCGCGGGATCATCGGATTTCATTTATTCATCGGCGGGCCGTGTTTTGTGTTTTTGTCGGCTCCACTGTTATGGATCATCACGATCGGTTGGATGAATGGCTGGTGGATGGACGCCTATATTGCGATCCCCGCCTGGGCGATCGCTCTATCCCTGTTCAACCTGATTTTTGGGTTTTTTGCCCATGCATGGTTTGCCTATCAGGTGGTGAAAGCACGCGATTGGCCGCACATGGCTTTGTCCATCGTCACCTTTCCACTCTACTGGCTGTTGCACTCGCTGGCCAGTTTCAAAGCGTTGTGGCAGCTCATTTTTAAGCCCTATTTCTGGGAGAAAACCCATCACGGACTATCATCGGTACTGTCGCCGAATGATAAAATGCTAAAGGAATTCCAATAAGTTAATAGTTGCCTGGTAAAGACGCCCAAAAGGCGTTGACAGGGATGGTGGGAATGCAGTACATACGCATCTCATTTTTTGCAGACGCGAGAAGAATATGAAAGTAGTTAGCTCTTTGAAATCCGCCAAGAAACGCGATAAGAACTGCCGCGTGGTTCGCCGCAAAGGCCGCGTGTATGTGATCAACAAGAAAAACCCACGCATGAAAGCGCGTCAGGGCTAATTCGTAGGTTTCAGGTTTTGGCTGTCAGGTGTCAGCTGAGCTTTATTCGATGAATGTATCCATTTTTTTGTTTGTGTGGTACCTACTCTACAGTCATCGCCTGAGTTGCGAACAGTCCTCCGAAGTCTTGGCGTAGGTTGACGCAACCATAGGGCGATCCATCCATTTGCTTCATAGATTCCCCTATAATTTTGCATTTTCAAAATTCGGCGAATGACGTGGCACTTGAGCTATCGACACTCCCGCGAAGACTATAACCAGCATAACGGACTAAGAGAAAAAAAGGCATTATTACTTAGGAAAATGTTTTAACGCGCGAAGATGCGTACTTCAGGAAACTCTATCGCCCCATCGTCCGTCTCCATGTAAGACATGCGACTGTTGGGCACGCCGATTTCGCGCATCGAGCCCATGACTTTCTGGCCGGCGCGGGCGGTGAGTTGTTTCATACGATCCTGTGTTTCGCGGTCACGGCCAATGGGGGATACTGCAACTACATCGAACATGACACTGGGTTTCACCTGAACTGCTTTGGAAACTGCGCCGTAGAGCGAGCGTTCATAATAAACATTGCGTTGATTAAATCGCACCACCACGAGTGGGCGCTCGTCGGTGTAGGCAAACTCGACATCCGAACGATCCATTCCCACTTGAGCTTGAGCAGATGTGAGCGGAAAAGCCGCAGTAATCGTTAGACTCAGAGAAAGAAGAATGGTCAGGCATTTAGGATTCATCATAGGGGTTTTGTAGAATACATCGCCCGCGTCATCAATCAAAAAGAGTGTAAATCCCGTATTTTGCGCGTGACGGAATTACCGCTTGTCATTTCAGCTTTTTTTGTTACGTTGCGCCCCCTGTTCAGGCCGTGCCTGTTCGGATTACCGGATTTCCCTGACACCACGAGTAGGGGATCCCAATTTCGCCAGTAACCAGCGAAAATGAGTTCTTTCGAGAACCGTAGCGCAAGCGTACTGATGGTACGCGCGCAACGGAAGCGCAGAAAGAAATCATTTGCAGCGGTTAATCGCGAAATTTCTGCGCACCCGTAGCTCAGTTGGATAGAGCATCAGACTACGAATCTGGGGGTCAGGAGTTCGAATCTCTTCGGGTGCGCCAGTTTTCTCAAGCCAAATCATACAGTTGCGCGTTTCGCTTGACGACCTCTTCCCTCTCAAATAGCCTTGCACAGATCTTACACACTTTTCAGTAAGGCGCAGCAATCGAACCTCGCAGGTGCAAGATGGCAGAACATCACAGTCTCATGGGTGGAAAACTCCACCTTTATCGTCGCCCCAACAGCAGCAGTTGGCAGTGCTCTACATACTTGGATGGGCGAAATTGGCGAATTTCAACCAAGCAAGAGAGTCTTTCTTTAGCCAAGGAGGTAGCGGAAGATTGGTATCTTTCACTTCGCGGGAAAAGCCGCGCCGGTGAACTCAAGGTTGGGAAGACCTTCCGACAAGCGGCTGCGCAGTTCTTGCGCGAATACGAAGTCATCACAAGTGGCGAACGAAATCCCCTTTACGCAAAAAGCCACGGTGACCGACTACGCGTTCATCTACTGCCCTTCTTTGGCGACACCACAGTGAAGCAAATCACCCCCGGACTTGTTCAGGAATACCGAATTCACAGGATGACGTCGCGGATTCGGGCTTATAACGGGTCACCTTTGCTTAGCCTGACTATGAACATGTGGACATTTGCAACCTGCATGAGGCGTTAAAATGGCCCTTGCGGACCACGCTGTCGCTTGACTAGACCTGAACAAGACTGTTAATAGCCATATCGCCTCCGGTGCTGTTGCGTAAGCCTGATCTAGAGCCGATACAGCTAAACTCCGCTTAGTGCGGGGTTTTTCATGGACGGGGAAGTTGATTGCCAGGTTGATGACCCTTAAGGTTAGGCAAATCAGCTTGTACGGAAACTCCGCCAGGTCTAGGGGATGCATTGCTTTGGGGCTGACCGCTAACCAGATCTGCTGTGATATGACTGAGTTTTTGTGGGCAAACCATCCCGGTAGATTGCCCACGTCCGTGATCATCGCCGCCGAATATATCGTTGGCTTTCAGTTCACATCGTAATGCGCTACGAATCAGCTCTTCTTTTAACTTTGCTAATTCGGGATTAGGATACGGGCCTTCCTGCGCTTTGCATTCTACCGCGATGGCCATCGCCAACAACTGAGCATGATGGACATCTCCCCGAGTCTTCGCATGGGTTCGCGGTGCGTGTATGTATTGCTCTGTATCGATACCTAGCTCATCACACATTTGACCAATGCCCCGTTTCCTAACAGAAGCCGCATTCATGATCTGGGCGGCATTGAGATCGGTCCTGCCGGTGATCGCGGCCTGTACTAGCAGTCGTGCTTCGGTGGTGCGGAACGTAGGACCAACAGTGGGATGCTGAGTCGCAACTGACTGCTGCGGTGTTGGTTTTTGCGGCGCTGACTTGCCCGTCCATTTCTCCGGGTGATCCAGATCGGCTTCCATGCGTCCGATCGTTAAATCCTTGTTTAGGGCAGTAGCGATAAACAATCGGCGCCCCATGGTTTTTGCATCGCTGCCAAGCCACTGGCAGGCTGCGACGAACGACGTCTGCCGTTCCATTTTTTGCGCTTCATCGCCCTTGCCGAGCGCATCCCACTCGGCCTGCGATACGCCCATGCCCTTGAGAAACGCCCCTTGCTCGCCATGCAGCCGGTCATGAATCTCTATCGCCCCCAGCGCCGCCGCATGCGCCTGCGCCATACCGCCCGCTTTGTAATTAGCAAGAATAGTCTGCTCCCGTCCGCCGATAGGACCAACAGCAGGAGGCTGAGTCGCAACTGACTGCTGCATGTTGTGACCACGAGACGCTTTTTCATAATCAGCGACAACAAGTTTCACTGCCTCGTATTGTCCGAGAGACAAACGCCAGCGATCAGGATAATCTTTGTTGACCAAGATATCAACAGCAATGCCTAATGCTGGATGCAGCCTTTTCGCATTCTCGATCGCCCGCACGCAATCTTCATGGGAGGGTTCTTTCTCTAAATTGATGCCGGGAGCAAGCTCCGTACCGAGGAAGTGTGATTTGATCTCGTAAGGTTTAAGACGTTCTCTAGAACGTGCGCTCAATGCCATTTCTTTTGTCGGTCTGACATGCGCAGACACCAGATCAATCAGTTCTTGCTTTGTCTCTGCGCTGGGTTCTTGTGAGAAATACAGTGTTACCGGATCTGGCCTATTGACCCAACCGTACGTAGATTCCGAAGTCTTGTATTTCACTCCGTGCTTACCACAAAACGCATCCAGCTTTTCGATCAGTTCTTCTTCCGCATATACCCGGAGCGAGATTCTCGATGAAGTGTGGTCAGTGTTTACATCCCTAGGAAACCGCCACACAAAGCCTTCTCCTCGTATTCCGCCTCCGAATATGTCCTTCTGTGATTCCGAATCGATAGTCATGTGCGCGGACGGTTTGGTGAGAACAGAACGGATACCTGGGGCGTCTTTCCCGTTATCAACAGCGACCCGGACCGATCTTAAGGCGTTATACACACTATCGATTAGCAAGAATGCAGGTGTAGCCAACACATGCTTGTTGCCATTAACTTTCCATCTTGTTTTGTTTTTTTCCCAATGCTCATCAGCACTTGTTGAAAAGCCATTGGCTACCGATTGATTTAATTCATTCACGAAAACGGGTGACTGCTTGAGCCATGTTTCAAACACATGGTCCTTGTCCATAACGGAACTCCTCAATCACTTGCCTTTTGCACAACACTCACAAGACCAACCTACTGGATAAGAGTTAATACTCCCTTAAGCCAGTCCGGTTCATTTGATCGTAAACAGTGGCGATCCCAGGATGGCCCTCTTGTCTTGCCCATAAACGTCTCGGTTGTTGTCGGTTAGTTACGGTAGTTAATGGTCTGAAATCATGTGTTGTGTCAGCATGTTAGCTGTGTAGCCACTCGTTAGAGTGGCTACACTCAAGTCCATATGCAGTTGGCTGGCCTTGTTCCTCTGGCCATTTCCGATCTATTTATTGATTCCTTCATTGTAGTGTGCTGAGTTTTATCTGCTGGTCACGGCAGTACGATCAGGCTCAACACTTACACATTCTCTTACACAGTCACAATTCTGTAATAAAAAGTACTAGCTCTATCAAT
>CAZFOM010000019.1:0-26062 GCA_964520155.1 uncultured Rickettsiales bacterium | reverse complement strand
GGATAGCATTTATGAGTGGGGACATTCTCGTCGTCGATGATGAAGCCGATATTCGCGAACTGGTCTGCGATATTCTAAAAGATGAAGGTTTTTCAACGCGTACTGCCAGCGACAGCGATTCGGCATTAAAATCGCTCGCGGAGCGTGTGCCATCCTTACTGGTGCTCGATATCTGGTTGCAGGGCAGTGAGCTAGACGGGCTTGGCATTCTCGAACTGGTGCAGAAAAAATACCCTGGCCTGCCGGTAATCATGATCAGCGGCCATGGCAATATCGAAACTGCGATTTCGGCGATCAAAATCGGAGCCTATGACTTCATTGAAAAGCCGTTCAAGGCCGATCGCCTGACACTGACCGCGCGCCGTGCCATTGAGACGGCAAAACTGAAGAACGAAAACAGCGAGCTGCGCCTGCGCGGGGGGCCAGAATCTATGCTGATTGGATCTTCCTTCGTGATCAATCAGGTGCGCAGCGCCATTGAAAAAGTCGCTCCCACCCATAGCCGTGTGATGATCACCGGCGCACCGGGCTCAGGCAAAGAAGTAGTGGCGCGGATGATCCACGCCAAATCCCGCCGCAATCACGCCGCTTTTGAAACCATCAATGCCGCGAGCATCTCATCGGAACGGTTTGAATCCGAGCTGTTTGGCACCGAAGACACCAATCCCATTGGTGGCGCGGAAAAAGTCGGAGTGCTTGAGCGTGCGCACAACGGTACGTTGTTCATTGATGAAATCGCCGATATGCCGATGGAAACACAGGGACGTTTCCTCAAGGTATTGCAGGAGCAATCCTTTGAGCGTGTGCGCGGCAATAAGCGTGTGGTGGTGGATGTGCGCGTGATTGCCGCGAGCAACCGTGACTTGCAGGCCGAAATTGATGCCGGACGCTTCCGTGAGGATCTCTATTACCGCCTCAATGTGGTTCCTATCAAAATGCCTTCACTCAAGGATCGCCGCGAGGATATTCCCGAACTGTGCCGCTATTTCTTAAAGCGCGCAGCGGATAACGCCGGAATGCCCGCACGCGACCTCACCGATGAAGCAGTCGCAATCCTGCAGGCCTATAACTGGCCGGGCAATGTGCGCCAGCTACGCAACATGATGGAATGGCTGCTGATTATGGCACCAGGTGGTTCCAAGCAGGTCATCAAGGCCGATATGCTGCCATCGGAACTGTTTGAATCCAATCCGGTGATGACGCGGCCTGAGGTGAATTCCGACATTATGTCCATGCCGCTGCGCGATGCGCGTGAGTTGTTTGAAAAACAATACCTCGCCGCGCAGATCAACCGCTTCAACGGCAATATCTCCAAAACCTCGGCCTTTGTGGGCATGGAACGCTCAGCCCTCCACCGCAAACTCAAGATGCTGGGGATTGATAAAGAAGAACGGGTGGCATAGGAAGTTCGTACTCGGTGGATGGTACTCGGTACTCGGCTATAGTGATTTGAGCTAAAAATGCCGCACTTCGCTGTGTCATCCCGCGGCACCGACCGCGGGATCCCATGACTCAATACTGTTCTATCCTGATGATGGAATTCCGTCGTTTCGGACAGGTTTTAGCGTGTTGCCTGAGTTCCCGCGATCACGTCGCGGGATGACAGTAGAGAACGGGCAGACGGGGAGTTCTAACATCAAACCACTACAATATCTCACCGAGTACCAATCTCCGAGTACCGAGTACGTTATCAAATATCCGCAAATACATGCGTCTCAGCTTTACCACCCGGGTGGGTGATGGCGCCTTTTTCAGCGGAGCCGACGGTCTGGGCGTATTTCCATAAGGCACCGGATTGATAATCGGTGGTACGGGGTTTCCAGTTCTTTTTGCGCTCGGCGAGTTCTGCATCACTCAACACAACACTTAAGGTGCCTTTGGTGGCATCAATCTCGATCATATCACCGTTTTTGAGCAACCCTATGGGGCCGCCCACAGCGGCTTCAGGGCCAACATGCCCGATGCAGAACCCGCGCGTACCACCGGAAAAACGTCCATCCGTGATGAGTGCGACATTCTCCCCTGCCCCTTGCCCGTACAGTGCGGCAGTGGTCGAAAGCATTTCGCGCATACCCGGACCACCTTTGGGGCCTTCATAGCGAATGACGATAACATCGCCGTCTTTATATTTGCGCTCTTCTACCGCCTTAAATGCATCTTCCTCGCAGTCAAAGCAGAGCGCAGGGCCTTTATGAACGAGCTTTTTCAAACCCGCAACTTTTACAATCGCACCTTCGGGCGCGAGGTTGCCTTTAAGCGTTACCACCCCGCCGGTCGGGCTGAGCGGTTTATTATAGCGATGCATCACATCCTGATTGTCGTTAAACGACACATCTTTCAGATTCTCGGCCATGGTCTTGCCTGTCACGGTAAGGCAGTCGCCGTGGATGAACCCACCATCGAGCAAGGTTTTCAGAACCATCTGCACCCCACCCGCCTGATACATATCCAAAGCAAGATATTTTCCGCCTGGCTTGAGGTCGGCGATGTATGGGGTTTTCTTGAATATCTCGCCAATAGCATGAATATCGAAATCAATGCCAGCTTCATGTGCGATGGCAGGAAGATGCAGCGCAGCATTAGTGGATCCACCGGTAGCTGCCACGACTGCCGCTGCATTCTCGAGCGATTTACGGGTGACAATATCGCGTGGACGTAGCTTGTTTTTGATAAGCGCCATCACCGCTTGACCGGATGCAAACGCATAGGCATCGCGGGATTCATAGGGCGCAGGCGCACCAGCGGAACCCGGAAGCGCAAGCCCAATGGCTTCGGATACACAGGCCATGGTGTTGGCGGTAAACTGGCCACCACACGAGCCGGAGGATGGACAGGCCACCTGTTCAAGCTCGTCGAGATACGCCGTATCCACTTTGCCGGAGCTATGCATACCCACGCCTTCAAACACATCCACCACCGACACGTCTTTACCGCGAAATTTTCCTGGTAGAATCGTACCACCATACATGAAGACGGAAGGCACGTTGAGGCGCACCATCACCATCATGAGTCCGGGGAGTGATTTATCGCAACCGGCAAATCCCACCAGCGCATCGTAGCAATGGCCACGCATGGTGAGCTCCACGGAGTCCGCAATCACCTCACGCGACACCAGCGAGGATTTCATGCCTTGATGACCCATCGCGATGCCGTCGGTCACGGTAATGGTGGTAAACTCTCGTGGCGTTCCACCCACAGATGCCACGCCTTTCTTCGCAATCTGCGCCTGACGTGCGAGCGAGATGTTACACGGCGCGGCTTCGTTCCATGTCGTGACCACACCGACGAGCGGTTGTGCGATATGTTCTTTGCCAAGCCCCATCGAATACAGATACGAGCGATGCGGCGCACGTTCCGGCCCTTCGGTCACATGACGACTGGGAAGGCGCGATTTTCCGTAAGTTTTGGCCATAAGGTCTCCTGACTGATCAGGAGATGGGTTTTAGTAAGATTTTTGGGGGTTGTAAAGGAAGTGGTTAGTGCCTGGTGCCTGGTGCTTGGTGCTTCGTTTTTTGGATAAAGAATCACGCCGCAAGTAGTGGGGTATTTGTCATCGCGAGGCCTTTAGGCCGTGGCGATCCAGTTCTGGATTGCTTCGCGTGCGCTCGCAATGACGCGCAATCGACGGAGAATGCAACCCTAAGGGAGATAATTTAAGGCACTAGGCACTAGGCACTAAGCACCAGGCACTATGCACCATTCACATCCCCAATGCCGCAAGAATAATCGGGTTTCGGGTCTGTTCTGCTATCATCTGCGCGGTGACACCACGGCTGTCCGCCAGATCCGGTTTCGCGCCCATCGTCATCAGCGCTTCCACCATCGGGAAATGGTTATTGGCTATCGCGTAATGCAGCGCCGTATTACCTGCATTATCCATGGCGTTAGGATCTGCACCTCTGGCAAGCAGCACACGCGCCGAATTGATCCGATTATAGCGCACCGCAACAATCAGAGGTGTCTGCCCCAGATCATCTCGCATATCCGGCGTTCTACCGGTGTTGAGAAGCGCACGAAGGCCGTTGAGATCCCCACGCGCTGCGGTCACATACATCAACTTGTCCCATGTCTGTTCATATTGAGCTTGTGGCAGGTGACGATTACCTCTGGGATACTTACGCATGTAAATCGTATCGGGTAGGATCTGGGAACGATACGCGTGCATTTTACCACCGGTTTCGCTACGGCTGCCGCGCCCCTTACGCGCGACGCGGAAGCCTTTCTTTTTTGGCTTAGCATCCGCTTTATCGTCTTTTTGCGCTTGCGCATCGGTTGCCACTTCCGGTTCTTTATCGGAGCCAGTTTGTGTCTGTGTTGCTTCGTCTTCTGGTTTCTTGCCAAACAGTTTATCTGCTAAATCAATCGCGGGTTTCTGTGGTTCGGGTTTTACCGGAAACGTTTCATCCTTTGGTGTTGTACCTGGCAGTGGTGGGAGGGAAAGCTCATCCATGGACGCCGTATCATTCGTTTGGGCAGTGCTATTTGGAAGAACCGGTAAAGAAACATCCGGTTCATTGCTTGCATTCTCAGGTAAGTCTGATGCAGGAGGGAGTTCAGGCTGTGGCAACGCAACCGTTGATGCCAAAGGCATTTTGTCGGTTGGAGAGGCGGATTGTTGCGTCGCATCCCGCCCAGGCAGGGAGGGTGCGGGAAGTGCTGGCAACTCAGGAAGCGCAGGCAGCGCGGGCTGAGCCTGAACCTGCGCGGAGAGTAGTAATATGGAAGTAAGGACAAAAAGCCTAAGCCCCTGTTTCAGGATCGAACACATAGTAACCTCATTAGCGGGCAGAAATCTGCTGTTTTTTGAGGTTTATCCTAGGTGTGAACCCTTAATTTCCTGTTAATTCTATGCTTTCCAGATAGCGCAAACCATGACAACTGGCGATTTACCTACCGCCTGTCACCCAAACACCACAAATAAGTAAGGCTAATCCGAGTTTATGGCGACAATGCGCTTAATCTCTTTTTCCACCAGACGCTCAACAATGCCCTTAAGATTCGCATCGAGCCAATCTTTGAGCATCGGTTTCAAAGACTCCATCACTAAATCCTCCACCGTCGAACCGGAACGAAATGCTGGAGAGTCAAGTCTTGGCATGGGTGCCGCGGGACGTGGCTGCACATCCATCACCGGACGCAGCGCGGCAGCGGCAGCCAGCGCAGTTTGTTCAGACAGAAGCCCCTGCCCTGCATCTTTCGGGCTGGGCGAGCTGAGCGCATGATCAATATCGGACAGTACATCGGCGGAGGGTTTGGGAGAGGGCATAGGCGCCATATCCTTGGTTGTGACATTTACCACCGAACCATCCTCTTTCACCACGTCGGTCAGTTCAAGAATGTCGGATCCTTTGGATTTCTGTGCATCTGGCGCTTGCACGGGCGCGGCAGAAGCAGATTCATCGCCTTCTTCCGCAATAATCCTACGGATCGATTGCAGAATCTCCTCCATCGACTGGTCTTGCTCTTCGACTTTTTTTCCTTTTGCCTCAGCCATATGCTCCCTGCACAGCTAGGTTGTACTACAGCGTGCAAGAATTTCAGAAACAGGATGGAAAATCAACTGTAACTTTCTGTAAAGCGGCTAGAAGCCGATCGGTAACCACTTCACTGTGTCGTAATTGTCAATGGGGTCGTACTCATCCACCTTCATGCCGAGAGTCTGAGGCGTCAACTGGCCAATCACCGAAAGCAGGCCATAGACCGCGACCACCTCATTACGCTGCGAGCGCACCAGATTCACGCGGGATGCAAACAATTCCTGCTCGGCATCCAGCACATCCAGCGTGGTGCGCGCACCAAACTGCTGTTCCTGCTTCACCCCATCGAGCGCGATTTCCGCCGCGCGAATCGCGTCCTCATTGGATTTGATTGCCTCGCGCGTGGCCATCAGTCGTTCCCAGGCACGCGTGATCTGTTCTACCGTGACGTTATTCTGATCCATCGCCTCAAATTTACGGCGCTGATGCAGACGCTTGGCCTGACGGATGCGAGAATAGTCCGTGCCCGCCTGATACACAGGAATACGCACATTCAACAACACAGAATCGGTATTAAATTCATCCACAAACAGGCTCGAGCCATCCTCGCGATCCATGCTGCCGTTCAGCGATACCTGCGGCAAGAGTTGCCCCATGTTGGAAAACATCTCGTAGCGGCTGGCTTTTTCCGTGTAGCGCGCTGCTTTTAAGTTGGGATTATTCGCCAACGCCTGCTCTTTAGCTTGTTCCAGCGTCGCAGGAATAGACGGAAACACATTAAACAGCATGGTGTTGATGGGTTTTACTCCCGTCACGCGTTCATAGGTCGCAATCGCAGCATCCAGATCGCCCTGCGCCTGCGCTAGTTCCGCTTTGGCGCGTGAAAGCCTTGCCTCTGACTGCGCCACATCCGTACGCGTTACCTCCCCCACATCAAAACGCTGCTGGGAGGCGCGAAGCTGCTCTCCCAATACGTCCACATTCTTCTGACTCAGGTCACGCACGGATTGCGCCTGCGCCACATCCACATACGACTCTACCGCCTGCAGCAAGGTTTGCTGGGTGGCATCGAACAACTGCTCGCGCCCCGCATAGATAGTGTTGCGGGCGGATTTAATGTCGGAAAACGTGCTGCCCCCGCGAAACAATGGCTGCGACACCGATAACTGACGGCTTTTCGTATCCTGATACGTCCAATCGCGCGATGCACCGGTTTCCGAGCGCCTGCGACCGTCCGAATAGTTCATATTCACGGTTGGGCGTAATCCGGATACCGCAACTGACATGCGTTCATCAGTAAACTTCAACTGTTCACGCTGCGCTTTGAGGGATGGGTTGTTATTGTAGGCTGCCTCCAGCGTCTTGATGAAATCGGGATTTGGGGCAATGGCGGTGCTGGAAATCGGTGCCTGGCTGGGCGGAGGAACGGATACGGCCTGCTCCTGCTCAAAGGCAGGCTGGTTTTGCGTAAATCCGGTCAGTGGGAATATGCCACAGAGAAAAGCGATCGATAGGATTGAAAGAACGTGTTTCATAAAATGACCCTAAAACTGAAAACCGGTTGGTGCCTGAAACGCGGGGAGTATGGGTACCGACGCATCCGACACGGTTGTTTTGAATAACGCGTTATCTACTTTCGTATACACGACCAGCTTGCCAAGACCGCTTGCAGCATCGCCGCGCAGCATCACATTCTCAACGCATACCAGACGACCGCCTTCGGCGAGTTGATCCGTAATCGCAGGGGGAATCACTCGCACCGCTCCCTGAATCAGAATCACCGAGTATGGGCCTTTTATGTGGCAGCCTTCCGTTAAAACCGCGCAGACGATTTCTACGTTCGACCTCGAAAGCGATGCCATATTGGCGCGCGCTTTGTCGGCCAGATCGCGCACTTCTTCGACCGCAACCACTTTCTGCGCCAGATACGACATCACCGCCGAGGAATATCCCGTAGCAGGGGCAATATCCAGCACCGTGTCACTTTCCGTAATCGCCGCCTGAACCAGCATTTTTCCAAGCGTCAGCGGATCGACCAGATAACGCCCGAAGGAAACCTGAATATCCTCATCCACATACGCCGAATGGCGGAATTTCTCCGGTACGAACCGATCCCTCGGCACCGAGGCAAACGCTGACAGGATGCGAGGATCCACCACTTCTCCGGTGAGAAGTTGGCTGTCAATCATGGATAGGTTTGCACGCTGTGGATCAGAGACGGTTCGGGTCATATTACAAAAGCACTCGTATGGCGTGCTAATAGAGTCAAACGGCACTGTTTAGCAAGCATTATTTCGTATTATTTCATTCTTTTTTAGGGACTTCTTGACCGACCCGCGCAAGGATAATATAGCGATGTTTCTTTTTTTGAAATGTCCATCCGGCCGGGTAGCAAAGTGGTAATGCCGCGGTTTGCAAAACCGCCATGCGGGAGTTCGATTCTCCCCCCGGCCTCCATTATCATTATTCCAGCCTCCACGATCGACTTATCGAGCATAGATCTTGATTTGTTTGCATCAAATTGCTTCTCAATCACTACGATAAACAGATTCGTAAAAAAATTTACTTTATCGTATATTTAGGGTTGCTATATTGACGGCTGCACCGTAAGTAGTGTGTGGGCCTTGTGCCTATACCTAAAAAATATAAAAAACAGCGATTTACAACGTCGGAACCTACAGGTCATGGCACTCTCCAGACATCTGCTAACATATTCATTATTATCTCTCTTCCTGATTTTTATTGCAGCGGGCGCTCATGCCCAAAGCGTGTATTTGTTACAGTTGGGTTCTTTCCCGAGCGAACAGCAAGCCAACGAGCGTTGGCAGTCCCTTTTGAACAAGCATCCTGATCTTCTTTCTGGTTTGTCCTTGCGCATTGCACAGGTGGCGTTGCCGCCTGATAATTCCATTATTTACCGCACACAAGCAGGCCCCATCGAAAACCGAGGCGATGCTTCGGAAGTGTGCCAGAAACTTGCCTCCACGAAGGATGAGTGCTTTGTCGTGGAAACCGCTATGTTCGCCGGAGAAGACTCCGCACCGGTAATTGTTCCACCAGCTGCATCTGCTTTACCCTCTGCACCTCCAGCAGAAAACGCTCAAGCCGAAGTAGAAACACAGGAGCAATCCGCGCCAGTGCAAGCGGCAGAAATCGAGCCTCAAAACCCACCTTCACCACAGATTATGCGTGACGAATCGGGACGCGTGATCGTTCCTTCCGCTGCACTCATGGCACGCTCTGCGTCGAATTCTCAAGTGGCTACGACAAATACCGTAAGCCGCACGTCAACCGGTTTTTTACCCAATTTACAAGCAAACCAACCGGCAGAACCAGTTGCGGTAGCCACGCCCGAGCCTGAAACCGGTACGGTCACGCGCCCACAGGATGTGCTGATTGCCCAAAATGCAACGGCGCGTGAAATGCCGCCGCGCGATTTGATGGCACCGATATCTGAACCCGCTCCAACTGAAGCAGCCGAAGTTGTGCCTCCTGTGCAACCGATCGAGGTTCGTGCTCAAGAGATGGATAATCAGGAAGTTCCTCAAGAATCGCCACGGGTGCGCCCTGTTCGCGTGCAGCCGGTTGCACAGCCCATCGTGAATGTCGCCGATTCCTCGAGTGCAAAAGTGGAAGTATCCGAGGCCGTGCGCGTGCCACTCAGCAGCGATGTGACTCCACAACCGGAACGTCGTCCACGCATCGAAACACGCCCGCTCGGTGCGGGAGGTTTCCCAAGCCAGAGCATTCGGCAAAAAACCCTGTGGGTACAGATCAGTCACTTCAGCAGCCAGCAATCGGCACTCACCTTCTGGGATGAGTATCGCTTTGCCAACCGAGATATCAGCTCCGGACTCAGAGCGCGCATCACCCAACCATATTTCCTTGCTCGCAGCGGTCGGGTTTCGCTTCGAGTCGGCCCCTACAACGACCCTGAGCAGGTTCGCAAACTCTGTGCCGTAGCAGAGGAAAAAGAACTTTCCTGCGCAACCGTGCGCGATATCGGCACCTCTGTTGCCGCCAATTCCCCGCGCGACCGCCGTGTGTACCGTGGATACGAAGAGCGCACTCGCCTGCAAAACTGGGGAATGTCATCTGGCGCTCCCGCTAACTGGGTGCAGCTTGGCTCCTACAATACGCCGTCTCAGGCATGGAGCGAATGGGAACGCATCCGCAGCAACAACGAAGATCTGCTCGGTCGCATGGGTGCGGATGTGAATACGGCAAACATGAGTTCTTCTTCCGCTCAGATATTCCGCCTGCGTGTGGGGCCGTTTATGACCAAGATCGCTGCGCGCAATCTCTGTGATCGTTTGGAGAATCGCGGACTGTCCTGCGTCACCGTAAGCAACCGCTAACCTCCTATTTTCCTCAGCTTTTCGACGGTTTCGCGAAAGACCGTTTTTTTACTTTTTTTACTGGAAGTGCGATTTCTCTTTTGTTATACAGGCGCACCTGTTGGGTCACCCCAGCGTGTGTGACGGCTATTCCGCGGTAGCTCAGTGGTAGAGCAATCGGCTGTTAACCGATCGGTCGTAGGTTCGAGCCCTACCCGCGGAGCCAGAAGTGTTTAGATTGTGTCATTTAATTCAAAAATGTCCCGCCTATTTATGTCATCCCGCGACGTGATCGCGGGATCTAATGACTCAGATACTGTTCTATCCTGATGATGGAATTCCGTCGTTTCGGAGAGATTTTACATGGAGCCTGAGTTCCCGCGGTCGGTGCCGCGGGATGACAATAGAGAATAGGCAGGTACTCTAAAATCACACGACTATAGAACAAAAACTATCGCGTGCCGCGCAGAAGATCGAGGATGTTGGGCGCCAAGCGGTTCGTCTGTGCTTGAAGCGCGATACTTGCCTGATTGAGCAGGCTCGCCTGTGCCAACTCCGTCGATGTAGATGCAAAATCCGTATCGAGCAATTGCGCCCGCGCGGCATCCTGATTCTGCATCGCCGATTCGATATTGGCAGCGGTGTAGTTGAGCGCACCTTGAAACGCGCCCACATCCGCACGCGCCGACACGAGACGGTTAATCGCATCGTTCACCGCAGCGGAAGAAAAGCTCGCATTCCCCTGCGTGAGAATATCGCCCAATCCTCCTGGGAACAAGCCACCAACGCGCATATCGCCGATATTGAGCCGCGCCACATCGTCCGAGCCATCACCGACTTGAAACGCCGCGCCGCCCCCGCCTGGAATCGTGCCCGTCGCATCTTCAAACGCTACACGGAACTGATCCGCCGAGGTCTGAGATGAGAGGTCTATGCGGTTGACACCGTTGGTAAACGCAATGGAGCGATCCGCATTGTTGAGGCTGGTGAGTTCAATCGTTTCTCCTGCACCAATGCTACGTCCGAGATTGTTGCTGCGGAAGGTTTCGCCGTTGATTGTTACTTCAAACACTGCGTTATTTGATCCACCCACAGCACCCACCACACGCACGGATTCGATACCGCGCGGCGCGAAGTCGTCACCCGTGACACGCAATGAAGCTCCGTTTAACAGGCCCGAACCATTGAAGTTACTCACTTCGCGGGTTTGTGAAAAGTTGAGTCCTGCAAATGCCGCATCCAGACGATTGGCAAAGTTGTCTGCGTCGGATTGTGAGTTGACATTCTGACCGTTTCCACCGGCCAATTGCACATCAAAGAATCCGCCGTTCTGCGACGTAAATCGGACAGTCTGGTTTGCGCCGGAATTAGTATTGGCAATGTCCGCACTGTAAGTCACACCGCCCACCGTTACACTCGCGCGCACGGAATTCGTTCCGGTTTGCTGCGCGCTGAAGCCCTGAATGCTTCCATTGAACGCGGCATTCGACACGCCGCTCACATCCACGCCACCCGTCGAACCATTGTTGAGTGTGGTGTTGGTGATAAAACCGCCCGCCGTCGAAAGCGTGATATTGGCAGCAGCGCCGACCGCATCGTTTACGTTACCATTGCCCTGCCCGCTGATCTCAAGGCTATTGCCATTCACGCGCACATCGAGCTGGCGCACGACAAAATCCGCAGAACCGGAGAAGTTATTGATCGTGGACGCAGCATTCTGAAGTGTTTCTTCCAGCGTTGAACCGATCTGTATCTGCGTGTTGCTGGCCGGCGTACCATTCACAAAAGTGAAATTGACGAGGCCACCGTTACCATCATCGATATTGATGCTGTTGCCCGCAACGATGTTGGAGGCATTACTAAACTGAATCGTGGTGGTTGCCGGTGTGTTGTTCAAACTCGTCAGTAGATTGTCACCAATCACACCGGTCGCGGTTGTCTGGTTTCCGCCAATGCCGCTGGAGCTTCCGCCTTGCAGCGAGAAGATCTGACTGCCGTTCACCGAGGTGCCAACCGTATCAAATACCCCATTCGCCGTAGATGCACCTTCATTGATCGTAAACTGGTTACCAATCGTGCCCGCCGAATCGAAACGGATATTGAGTGTCTGACCGGTACGGCTGAAAGTAGCGCCCGACAACGCCGTATTGGTAGAATTATTGAGGGTCGAAACCAGGTTATCGAGTGTTTGATCAATCGTCGCACCTACACCAAAATCCACACCCGCTGTGAGGGTGACGCCATTCATGACGATCGTCTTACCCGCGGCGACATTCGCGTTGAACTGCAACGCACCGGTTGCGTTGGTCGCTTGATTGGTGTTTGTCACTAACCCATCGCGCCCTGAGAGCGAACCATCGAGCAGATTGACATTATTGAAGTTGGTATTGCCCGCTAGCCGATTGATTTCCTCACCGAGTTGCTGGTATTCGCGGTTCAAGCCCTCGCGTGCACTGCCACTCAGTGCACCGGAATTCGCCTGCACGGAGAGTTGCTGCATCCGTTGCAGAATATCGCCGATTTGCCCCATGGCGCCATCGGCCACCTGCAACATGCTGGATGCCTGCGATACGTTGAGCGAGGCTTGCCTTAAGCTCGTGACCTGTGTTTGCAGCGCTGTGCCTGCCGCAAGCGATGCAATATCCTGCATAGCCTGCGTGATGCGCTTACCGCTCGAAAGCGCCGCAACTGCATTGGCCAAACGGGATGAGGATTTTTTAATACCGGACGCAGTCGCTACGCCCGATGCAAGATCGGTGAGTGATGTAACAGCCATCGAGATACTCCTTGTAACAGCCCAAAGATTGCCCGCACAAACTACCTGTGCGACTCGAATAATATGTATCTATCACTTTATGAGAAATAAGTTAATTAAAAATTAACGACAGATAAATCACGAAATAATCATTAAAGTACAAAAAGATGAAAAACGATAAGGCCTAGTGAATCGTGCGAAATACGGCACCCACTTTGCTCACCGCTACAAAACGGAAGGAGCGCGCCTTGGGTTTGAGTTTGGTATTGATCTTCATGCGAACGCGAATGATTTTCGCCAAAATCTCTCCTGCTGTCTGACCGGAGAAAACAGCGGCCATTTCACTGCCCACCAAATGCGAAAAAGTAACGACTGCGTTCATGTTTTTGCTCCCTGTAATGTAATTGTAATAATTGCACTATGCGGCAGAGGGGTTAACATTTGGTTAAGCTCGGCGATGATTGGAGTTTTTTCTGCATCGCGTATGTTGAACATCAATCTCTCGCTCTACGCCTTGCTCTCGAAAAACAATTGATTAATCTCGGTGATTCGCTACACATCCCGCCATGACTGACCTTTCTCTGATTCGTAATTTCTCGATTGTTGCCCATATTGACCACGGAAAATCGACGCTCGCCGACCGCTTGATTGAGTATTGTGGCGGGCTGGATTCGCGCGAGATGAAGAATCAGGTGCTCGATTCGATGGATATTGAGCGCGAACGCGGCATCACGATCAAGGCGCAGACGGTGCGGCTCCGTTACAAAGCCGATGACGGGAAAACCTATATCCTGAACCTGATGGATACACCTGGGCATGTGGATTTCGCCTATGAGGTGAGCCGCTCACTGGCTGCCTGTGAAGGCTCGCTGTTGGTCGTGGATGCCTCGCAGGGTGTGGAGGCACAAACACTCGCTAACGTGTATAAAGCCATTGATGCAGGGCATGAGATCATTCCGGTGCTCAATAAAATTGATTTGCCCGCCGCAGATCCCGATAAAGCCAAAGCCCAAATTGAAGATGTGATTGGGATTGACGCTTCCGATGCGCTGATGATTTCTGCCAAAACCGGCATCGGCATCAAGGATGTGCTGGAGGCGATTGTCACTCGCCTGCCCTCACCAAAGGGCGACCGCACCGCCAAACTCAAAGCATTGCTGGTGGATAGCTGGTACGATGCTTACCTTGGTGTGATCATCCTCGTACGCGTCGTGGATGGGGTGATGAAAAAAGGTCTCAAAATTCGCATGATGTCGAACGGGTCTTCGCACATGGTCGAACAGGTTGGTGTGTTCAGCCCGAAGAAAACGCCGGTCGAAGAAATCGCACCCGGCGAAGTCGGCTATATCATCACCGGCATCAAACTGGTCGCTGACTGTCGTGTGGGTGACACGATCACTGAGGAACGCAATCCTGTGGATGCGCCTCTGCCAGGTTTCAAACCCGCACAGCCAGTGGTGTTCTGTGGACTGTATCCAGTCGATGCTTCCGACTTTGAAGATCTGAAAGAAAGCCTCGGCAAGCTACATCTCAACGATGCGAGTTTTGAATATGAAACCGAAAGCTCCTCCGCACTGGGATTTGGTTTCCGCTGCGGATTTTTAGGTTTGCTTCACCTTGAAATCGTGCAAGAGCGACTTGAACGCGAGTTCAATCTGAATCTCATCACCACCGCACCGAGCGTGGTGTATAAAGTGGTAAACACCAAGGGCGAAGTGATTGAACTGCACAACCCTGCCGATCTGCCCGATCCCACCCACATTGACCATATCGAGGAGCCGTGGATCAAAGCCACCATCTTCGTGCCGGATGATTATCTAGGAAACGTGCTGGCGCTGTGTACTGAAAAGCGCGGCGTGCAGGTAGATCTCACCTATGTCGGCACGCGCGCGATGGTGGTGTATAAACTTCCGCTCAACGAAGTCGTGTATGATTTCTACGACCGCCTGAAATCCTGCTCGAAAGGTTATGCGAGCTTCGAGTATCACCTCGATTCTTATCAAGATAGTGATCTCGTCAAAATGTCCATTTTGGTCAATGCCGAACCGGTGGATGCACTCGCCGTGATCGTACACCGTTCACAAGCCGATTTTCGTGGTCGCCTGCTGTGCAAAAAACTCAAAGACCTGATCCCTCGGCATATGTTCCAGATCCCGATTCAGGCTGCGATCGGCGGCAAAATCATCGCCCGCGAAACCATTTCTGCACTACGCAAAGACGTACTCGCCAAATGCTACGGCGGCGACGTGTCGCGTAAGCGTAAGCTGCTGGATAAGCAGAAAGAAGGGAAAAAACGGATGCGTCAGGTCGGCAGTGTCGATATCCCGCAATCCGCCTTCCTCGCCGCCCTCAAAATGGGGGATGAGTGAGGACAATAATGTAAATCACGGCTGCGTTGCACTTGTTGAGTACGCTTTTTCTCACCCAATTTTGCGAGTATTTCGTATTTTATCTTGAACGTAAGTTGCATACATCGGCCAATCATCAATCTCATCATGCGTCTCTATGCCGATTGTAGTTTGTTGTCCGGATAACTTTCGTATTTGATCAAGAGTCTTGCCATTAAGCGAACTATCATCATACATCTCATTTTTTGGTATATTCATCCGAAAACTGATAATACAGACAGGAGGTTTTTCCGGTTCAGGTTGGCGCATAAGGCATATACGTTGTTCATCGGTAATCAGCTCTTTAGGGCTGAGAGTAAAAATTTCGAGCGTATCCAGCAATTTTTTACTTAATTCCTGTCGTTTTTGCGCCAATTGTTTTACGCGATTACTGCGCGATTTAAGGTTTTCTATTGCCACTTGCGTTGCCTGGGCGATGTGTGCATCCAGTGCAGTCTCGGAATGTTTAGTGGTATCAGAAACTGTTGCGCCGCCAGCTTCTGGCAGTAAAAGCGGCTGTGTTAATCCAGCCCCTAACAACCCAACATGTTGAGCGATGCGTTGAGGCAATTTTTGTACAATCGAATCAATATGTCTATCTGGTTCTTCTGAGATTTCATCCAGATGCACATGCCAGCTATGGTCTTTCTTACCAATGCGAACACCTGCCTGCTTCCATGCCCCATCTTCCATACCTTTATAATGCGCAATGCCATTGACTAATATATCTTGATACGCACTGCGCGCAATCTTATCCGTCGGATCTGACCTATACACTCTTTCAAGAAGCATAACCTTATCCCAGCTAAACCCCACTAATGTTGCTAAGTACTTTTCGTACTCGTCAACATTGGGCATCTCACCAACCATATCATGGAGGTCAATACGTGTGTAGTTTGGGCTATCGATAGGATTGCCGTCTATCGAAATTACATCGGGACGATTCTTTCTGAAATCAGCCAGAACTTCATTATAGTGCCTGCGCCTCTCAGTATTGCATAACACTTCCTCACACATTAACGTAAGCGACAAGTTTTTCTCTGCAATTTGTTTTGCTTCCTCGCTGACATGAACATGCCTGTCAGGGTGATTTTGGGATCTTTTTGTTTTTATCGCTTCCTTGATCGTTTCGAGATCCGCATCCGGTGAAATTTTCAAAAAAGCGTAACGATCAAACAAATAGTCTATACCTTCAACAAGCATTTTTACCCCTTTGTAATTAAAGGTGTTATGGCGTGGTTGATTTGAGGAGTATACGACGTCGTTGTTAAAATTCTTTTAATTCGATTTCTATTTTAAGCGATGCAAGTTCGGAAATGCTAAATTAGTTTGATTAAAATCAACAGGTTGTACTTGCCTGAATTTATACTCACGAGTGTAGTTTATATCCTCAAATCGGTTGACTAGCCCTGTAAAATCGCTATCTCTACCCGTCCGTCTATAGTGCTTCCAATGAAGGATTTTCCATTTCATGGATGAGTATTCGTTGGAAGCACTATGAGTTTTTTGATTATAGTCATTTTATCCAAGCAAAAAATGTTTCATTTTTTCTTGGAATGACTATCGGTGTGGGGAATTAGCTCAGTTGGTAGAGCGCTACGATGGCATTGTAGAGGTCAGGAGTTCGACTCTCCTATTCTCCACCAAACCGGACTTGGAGTCCGAAAAATCCCTTAAAACCGAGAATGGGAGCGAGAGAGCGGGAGTTCGATAACCCTCTTTTCGGTGGTATGCCAGCGGTCGTGCAAAAGTCGCTTTTAGCACCGTTCTCTTCTTCATCAGGTCGGCGGAAGCCCAGTATTCATGCGGCTTTTGGAGGAATTTCAAAAAAGTTCGACTGACCTTTCCAAAGTTATCATCCACCTTGCCGCATTTTTTGATTTTTTCGTCGATGACGATCCTTCTTTCCTCCAGCTGCTTGATCTGGCGTTCGTAGGTTGAGATGATGATCGAGCTGTTGGCGGCAACGATCCGATCCACCAGTTGTTCGATCTTCTGCTCAATCAGCTGCTTTTCCCGGCGAAGATTTTCGGCGATTGCCTGAAAGTTACCCAGCCGGGCTTCCTTTGCTTCCTCAATCAGCTGTAGCATCAGATCAATGGTTCCATTAGCCGGAGTCAGCTTTTTGAGTAATTCTTCGAAATCATCTTCGGCCTTATCCCGCTTGATAGACTTGCCATAGAGCGCACAGCCCGGCGTGTGGCACAGGTAGTAAGGATACCTGCCATACGCCCCTTTCGACCAGCACGAGGTCATCGGTTGGCCGCAACAATCACAAAGTAAAAAACCGCGTAACACAAAATCCTGATTCAGGTCTTTGCGTGCCGGAGCCTTTGCCCTGCCATGCAACTTGTCCTGAATGCGCGTGTATGTCTCGAAGCTGATGATCGGGTCGTGCTTTCCCTTCATCAGCGCAATATCCCATTGAGGATATTCATAATACCCTGTGTAGAGCATGTTGTTTAGCAGATCGAGCACCCGCTGGATATGCACGCGCCCTTTGCGATCCCTTGGAAAGTCCGGCTGATATTCAAAAAAAGCCTGTAACTCCACGGGCGAGCTAAAGCGGTCGAGCGCAAAACCTTCCAGCCCTTCCTGAATGATCGAAGCCACCGGTTCATCGCGTACCATTACTTTGCCATGTCCGTGACGTTTCTGCATTTTATACCCGCGAGGGGCTTTCATAATCCAGTAACCGCTCATCATTCGCGCACGCATCCGGTTCTTGACCTGCTCGGCATTCTTCTGCCGGTGGTGCTGCGATACGCTGGCCAGCAGGTTTTCTACCAGCTGGCTGTCTGAGTCTTCGCCAAATTCAATCGAAGGCGATTGTAAAATTCCGCCTGCATCCTGAATCGCGGTGCGTAGCTCCAAATGCGCCTTTAGTCCGCGAGCCAAGCGGCTAATATCATCGATGATCACAACAAGCTGCTGTTCCTTATGCTTTCGCAGGAAATCAAGCATTTGCATCATTGCTGGCCGTTGAATCAGGCTGCCTGATACGCCTTCTTCATGAAAAACCTCGATCACTTCAAGGTTTCGGTATTTTGCGAATTCGCGGCAGCGGGTTTCCTGTGAGGTTAGCCCATGCCCATTTTTAACTTGGCCGGGATCAGATACCCGGCAGTAGATAACGGCTTTGGAGTAGGTTCCTTTCATCCAATGATATCCTCCTTTTCAGGGTTTGGGATTCCATCGGTTAGATTACTACCTGCCACCTCGCAATCAACGCTGTTTTGTAAATCATCGTTCAAAAGCAGCTGGTTAATTCCAAAATGCTGATCAAAAAGGTTATCAACGATTGCCCGAAGCGCGTTCACCAAATCCAGCTTTTGCGCCTCGGTCAGATCAAACTGATCCACATGCTTGCGATATGGGGTTAAGTCCGTGATCATCACGAACCCCGCACAGGCAAAATCAAAAAATCAGGATGAATAGCGAGAGCTGATAAGGCCAGAAGGCAAAACTCTCGCGATGATATGTCTACACATACCAGATTCTGTTCAACCTGTTTAGTCTTTTTTTCAGCGATCACGATGACGCCCTATTTGCTTGGCGTTTAGACGCATGGTGATTTTCAAAAGCGCGACTGACCACATTTGCCAGAGCTTTGTGCGTCCACAGCCAAGAAATGCACAAATCTGGCGGTTCGGAACCCTGTTGGCTTTTGACCAAACCAAGCGGCGCTCGTCCTCGGTATCGAGATAGAACACCCACTGGATGGTTTCTTCCATCCGGGTAATGGCCTCAGCGCTTGGTGGTCCGAGGCGCAGCGGTCTTTTATCGGCTTGTATTAGCTCCAGCGTGGTGTGTATCACCTCTGGCCAAGTGCTTATAAACCCTTGCACACGCACGGGCGGCAATCGTTTGAGGGTGTAAACTGCTTCCTCGAAACGCTCTGCAACATCGGTCACAGTCCACTGTTTCATGGCTGCACCTCCCGCGTGACCAGCGCCACGTCTGTAATTCGGTGTGATTGATAGCTATGCTCCGCCCACCAGAGCTTCAGGTGCGGCAGGTAGTGCGTGGTGAGCCACTCGCGCACAAAGCGGTTCGGGCAAGTGATGATCACGCAGGCATTATCGCCCCGGACTTCCGCACCGCGCACGGCGGTGCTGGACAGCCAGCTTTTGCAAGCGGCCTTGCCGAATTTGTCGTTGAAGCAGGCCAGCACATGATCCCAGCCTGATTGCAACAGCGGATCATTGCAGGCCGGTGGCGGTGCCGGGTGCTTGCCGCCGGAGAAGCCGCCTTCCAGAATCTTCGCCACATGATCGCTGGATTCCACTGCCCAGCTAAGATCAATCGTCCAGTTCTTGCCTGCAATCTTGCCGAGGCAAAACTCCGAAGCGCCGATGATCTCGCAGTAGTAGCGCCACGCTCTGATGTCTTGCTGGAAATCTTCCAGCCACCGCAGTGTCATCTGCTCTTTGCGTTTGGGCGTCAGCTTTGCATGCTGTCCCGGTGTGAGCTTGCTCTGCACCTCTGCATTCCAGATGTCGAGCATCTGCTCTAAAGTCTGTTTTCCACCGGTTGTCTGTTTTTCTCTCTCGCGCTCTCTCTTTTCTGCTCTCGCTCTGATTTTTTTATCTGAATTTGTTTTTTTATCTGCGTCTTTCTCTGCATCTGTTCTGGAATCTGAAGTTCTGTCCTCTGAATCTGTAATCTGCTTTCTGTTCTCTGTATCTGGGGCGGATTTGCGTTTTTTCTGCGATTCTGTGTGATGCTCCGTGACGCTGTGTGACGATTCGTGATTCTCCGTGACGTCCTGCTTTTTCCCGTCGCGGTATTTCTGGGCGCGTTCCTTGTCGCTGAGATACTGGCGCGTTTCCCAGCTGGTGACGCGGTTTTTCTCGTTAATCATGCCCTTTTCGCGGAAGGTTTGCAGAATCCGCTCCACGATCTTCTGATCAATATCCTGCACCACCGCGATCTGCTCGGAATCCACTTCCACCGTGCCGCGTGTTTTATGGCGCGAGGCGGCATCCAGCACGCACAGCCACACCGTCACCACATGCGTCATCAGCTGTTCGCTACGCTTAGCAATCACTTTGAGTTTGGCGTCTTCCGGCATGCCGTGATACACCCTGTACCATTCGATGGATGTCATGGGGAACCTATGAGCGGGCATCATTTGAAGCGCCTTGATTTGCGAGCTTCTTAGCAATCACTTTTTGGACAAAATCCAATGCGATACCTGCATTGAAGATTGCATCATCTGCCATCTTTTCCAGCTGCCTCAATTCTTCAATGCTGAGGGATTGAAGATCACCGTTTGTGCGGTGAAGAATTTTCTCAAGTGTAAGCCCGTATTTTGGAAAATCTGAATCGTTCATGGTGTGCCTCCGTTGTTTGAACTGTTCAAACACGAAGCTGCACGACGATATGGGGGGCTGGCGTGGGGCTTGGATAGACCTTGGGTGGGGCGCAAAGGGGGCTGTATGTGGCCATGAAAATAACAAATTTCACGCGTCAACAACCTTGGGTGGGGCGCTGGGGTGACCTTGGGTGGGGCTGAAAGGGGGAAGGCAATCAATAAGTTGATGTTTTGAGCGTATGCTCTATGTTCATCGTGCTGTGACGGGGTGTAGTAACCCTCAAAACATGCGCTGAAGGACTCGTATTCACGAAACGTCCCTCCTCGACTTATTTCGGGAGGGCGGCTGAATATAACACCCTCGTGGAAATAGGTCGCAGCCGGTTTTGGGCTTACTAACCTCCTGGCACCTTCGGGTGTCTAAAACCTCGTCATGGATTGAGCGAGGTGATGTGATTGACAAAGGCAAAAATCCAACGAGCGTTTATATCGGCAATCAAATCCGTAAAGGCCGTATGCTGCGCGGCCTGACGCAAAAAGAACTCAGTCAGAAAATCAAAGAGCCGATCACGTTCCAACAGCTGCAAAAATATGAGCAAGCCATTAACCGCATCTCCGCGGAACTATTGCTCAAAATCGCCAAGATTCTGGATTTGCCAATCTCCTATTTCGTGCCTGAGCAGAAATCCGAGCCGATGCCGGAAATAAAAGAAGATGAGTTCGAACTACTGAAGCAGTTCAAGAAGCTGGATAAGGAAGGCAAAGAGGCCTTGCTTTGTTTTCTGCGCCGCGTTCGCTAATCAGCGGGCTCTAAGATTTCTTCCTCAATGGGTATATTCAGCCGGTAATAGCCGCGATCATTCGAGGTAATGAGGTTGCGCCAGTCCCGCTTATGCTTGAATATGTCGCGCATCCGAAGCGCCTGTGATCCAGATTCATAAATCAGTGTTTTACCATGCACCCACGGATGACAACTGCGTGCGGCATCATGCAGCAACTCAACGATTCTGGCCTGTACATCACCAAGGTGATATTCATGCCCATTCAACACAACATGGCGATAATCATTGGTGAAGCGAAAGCCGTTGGCCGTTAGTTTTGGCCTTGAACGCACAGGATCATGTTTTGGCAATTCGTACTTTGCTTCAAACTTCACCCTGTCTTTCTGTAGCACGACAAGATCGCTAATCCGTACCATGATTGCAGGCTGTGGCGGTTCATACGCGAGCCGCAAAATATGTGCTTCATCATCAATGGATCGAAATATGCGTAGCTTGGCTCTACCCGTGCTGCATAGCCGCCTGAAATCCACCGGCCTTACACCGATAAATCCTTCCTTCGGTTCATGCTGTTCAAAGATAAACTTTCCTTTCCGGATAGTGCCTCTTTCCATCAGGCGCAGCGGCATCCAGACAACGACCCTGAGCAAATCGTTTTCCACGGCGTAGTAAACATCCTCCTGAGAGGTGCCCCATCTTCTCCAAAGATTATGTAATCTGTCGTATGTTTTATCGTGGAAAACCATACTTTACCTGCCTTTGTTCAATTATAAGTAGTTGTCATTTCATTATAAAACACCGCTGGGTTGTATTGTTGGACACAGTTAGTTTGTCTTCAGCTATCGCTCGATAATTCCTCGCTTATTCTGGTGATTTCAGCCGATACCCGATGCCCGGTTCCGTCACGAGATAGGTGGGCTTAAGGGGGTTATCTTTCAGCTTCTGGCGCAGGTGCTGCATGTGAATACGGAGATAATTGTTATTCTCCGCGCTGTGCTTGCCCCATATCTCTTTCAGCAGCTGCGTGTGGGTGACCACTTTGCCAGCGTGCTTCACCATGATAGTGAGTAGCTGATATTCAATCGGTGTGAGATGCACTTCTTCACCCGCCAGCGTAACCAAGCGCTTGGCACGATCCACCACCAAATCATCTTGGGCAAAGATTTCTGATTCCGCATTGTCACCGCGCCGTGAGTGCCGCAGCGCCACCTTGATGCGTGCCAGCAACTCGCCAAGGCCAAAGGGCTTGGTGAGGTAGTCATCCGCACCGTTTTCCAGTGCGTTGATTTTGTCCTGCTCCTGACCACGGGCAGAAAGCACGATGATCGGCAGGTTGCTCCATTCGCGCACGCGCTGGATGATTTGCAGCCCGTCCATGTCGGGCAGGCCAAGATCGAGGATAATCAGTTCAGGCCGAGCCGCTGCCACCTGCTGCAATCCCTCGTGGCCGTTCACCGCAAGGATGGGTTTGTAGCCATTGCTCTCCAGCGAGAAGGATAGGAATTTGCGGATTTCCTGCTCGTCTTCGATCACCAGTATGGGAATGTTTGCCTCGGTCATGTTGCCTCCGACTCGTTCTTGGTTTTGGGCAGCGTGAAATGAAAACTCGCGCCGCCAGTTGGATTGTTTTCTGCCCACATGCGTCCGCCATGCACCTCGATGATGGCGCGGCAGATAGGCAGGCCAAGCCCCAAGCCGCCTTGTGGTCCTTTATAGAATTTCTCGAAGATATGGGGGATGTCGTCTTTCGGAATGCCCCGGCCATTATCCGATACCGTCACCTGCACGAAATCTTCCTGATCGGTAACGCGAATGTGCAGCTTTGCATCCGCCCCTGCGTATTTGGCGGCATTTTCAAGCAGATTGATAAACACCTGTTCGACCAGCAGCCCATCAATATGGATCAGCTGCTCTTTGCCCAGCTGCGTATCCACCTCACGGTTTTTGAGCACTTCCTCTAAGCGCAAAATCGCCGAGCCGATGACTTCTTCCAGAAAATATGGCTGGCGATTAAGGCTCACTTTGCCGGACTCTAAGCTCGATACATCCAGCAGATTGGTGACAATTTTGGCGAGTTTGGAGCTTTGATCGTGAATGGAGCGAAGCCCATCTTCCGCGTGTTTGGGCAGCTTCATGCCGGAAAGCAAAATGCTGGAAGAAATGCCGCTGATAGAGGCAAGCGGCGTGCGTAAATCGTGGGAAACGGAGGAAAGCAGTACGTTGCGTAGCTTCTCGCTTTCGGATTCCACCTTGGCACGTTCGGCATCATCGGCACGGTGTGTGCGGCCAAAAGCGGAGGCAATCAGGCTGGCAAAAGTTTCCAGCTGGCTTACTTCCGTGCTGGTGAATTCGTGTGCCTCTTCAGGCGGAATCAGCCCCAGCACGCCGAAGGTTTCGCCTTCTGCGTTCATCGGCGCGTAAAGGCCGCGTGCGCTGGGGAGTGTGTCGGTATTGCGACCGGCAATCTGGCCATTGCCAATCACCCAGCGTGCCACGCTTTCTTCTTTCAGCTCGCGTGCGGGGGAATTGGCGGGGGTAGCATAAAACTGCCCGTCTTTGGTGGCGAAGATCACCGCATCCATCCCGAACACGTCGCGCACATGCCTGAGTGAAACCTCGATCATGTTATCCATGCCACGAATGGAGGAAAGCTCACGGGTGAGCGCGTAGAGCGAACTGGTTTCTGCCTCCCGCTTGCGCGATTGCCGCGCCTGTAAGGAGAGTTTCGCCGCCAGCGATCCCACAATCAGGCTGGTAATCAGCATCACGGCGAAGGTGAAATAATAGCCCTTATCGTAAAACTCGAAAGTGTAATACGGTTGGGTGAAGAAGAAGTTGAACGCCGCTACACTAAGCAGCGATGCCATGATGGACGGACCCGTGCCGAGCCATGCGGCGATAATCACCACGCTCGTGAGGTAGATCATGGTGAGGTTGTCTGTGTCCGTCATTTCGCGGAATGGCAGGCCTATCAGCGTAGCAATCGCCAATATGCCCGTGGCCAGCGCGTAATTCGACGGGCGTGCGAAGTGGTATTGCCAGAAGGAACTATATGCGCCCCTGTCTTTGATTTTCTCATCGGTGACGGTGGTAATCTCAAAGCCTGCGCCATGCTCGATCAGTGATGCAGAAAGCGACCCATTAAGCCAGCGCATCGGGCGCGACCGGCGCTTATGCCCCACCACAATGCGGGTGAATCCGTGGCTGGAAGCATAGTTCAGGATTTCTTCCACCGCATCGCCACCCGTGATACGCAGGATGCGTGCGCCCATTTTCTCCGCAAGGCGCAGGTTGCGATCAGCGGTGAGTTTGGCTTTATCGGTCAGGCGTTCATGCCTGCCGGTTTCGACATACACCGCATACCACGGCGCTTTGGCGCGAATCGCCATACGTTTGGCATGGCGGATCACCCGCGCTGAGAGGGCATCATGCCCCACGCACACCAGAATCTTTTGCCCCAGCTGGGCCTCACGCTGCCCACGGGAAGCGGTCAGCACGTCACCTTCCGCATCCACGCGCTCGGCAGTGCGGCGAAGCGCCAGCTCGCGCAATGCTACAAGGTTTGGTTTTTTGAAGAAGTTTTCGGCGGCGCGTTTGTTCGCACCCTCGGCGATATACACCTTGCCCTCATTCAGGCGGCGCAGCAATTCATCGGAGGGAACATCTATCAGCGCAATATCATCGGCATCATCAAACACGCTATCCGGCACGGTTTCCCTGACCACCACACCGGTGAGCTTCGTCACCATATCGTTGATGCTCTCCAGATGCTGCACATTCAGCGTGGTGTACACGTCGATACCACGGCTTAGGAGTTCCTCGACATCCTGCCAGCGTTTCGGGTGGCGCGAACCGGGCGCGTTGGTATGCGCCAGTTCATCCATCAAAATTAGGGAGGGTTTGCGCTCCAGCGCCGCTTCAAGATCAAACTCAAACAGCTGCACACCGCGATGCACCACCTCGCGGCGCGGAATCTGCGGCATACCTTCCAGTAAAGCTGCGGTTTCCTCGCGTCCGTGGGTTTCCACCACCCCCACAACGACATCAAGCCCATCCGCAAGTTTGCGACGGGCTTCAGCAAGCATGGCGTAGGTTTTTCCCACGCCAGCCGATGCTCCAAAAAAGAGTTTTAATCGCCCACGCGCACTTACGCTGCGGTCATGGCTAACCAAGTCCAGCAGGCTGTCGGGGTTTGGCCTGTTTGCATCATTCACGCTATCGCTTCTTTTTCCGTTATATTCTGCCATCGAGCGCCAGATTGAGTTGCAATACATTTACTCGTGGTTCCCCCAGCATACCGAGTTGCCGCTTGGAAGTAAAACGCTGTAAGATCTCACGAATTTTATTTTCATCTAGCCCACGAGCCTTGGCCACCCGTGATAGTTGATATTCCGCCGCAGCGAGGCTGATTTCCGGGTCAAGGCCAGAACCGGAAGCCGTGACCAGATCCACCGGAATCGGCTTGGTATTGGCAGGGTCAGCGGCCTTTAGTGCTTCTACCCGCGCCTTCACCACATCCAGCAGCGCAGGATTGGCCGAGCCGAGGTTAGAGCCGGTCGATGCAGCAGCATTATAATTCGCAGCGGAAAGCCTGCCCCAGAAATACTTTGGCTCGCTGAATTGCTGGCCGATAAATTTGGAGCCAAGCACTTCGCCATTTTTGCCTTTAATCAGACTGCCTTCAGCCTGATCGGGGAAGATGCTTTGCACCAGCAGCGTTGATGTGCCCGGATAGGCAAAGCCGAATAGCACAGTCAGCATCACCAGCATGGTGAGCGTGGGGCGGATATTCGATGTGATAACAGTCATGTTCTTAACTCCTTATGCAAGACCGACGCTGGCAAGCAGCATGTCGATTATTTTAATGCCTATAAACGGCGTGATGATCCCACCGATGCCATAGACAAAGATATTACGGCGCAGCATCGCCGCCGCACTTTCCGAGCGATACTTCACGCCTTTCAGCGCCCGCGGAATCAGCGCAACGATACTCAGCGCATTGAATATCAC
>CAZFOM010000018.1:1726-26710 GCA_964520155.1 uncultured Rickettsiales bacterium | reverse complement strand
TCTGATAGAGAATGTCGCGAAGACTCAGATTGCGCGACACAATCTCATGGTCACCGTATCCGAGCATATGTTCAAGTTGCGGATTGATGAACAGGATCGTGCCTTCCGCGTTCGTTGCATATAACCCGACCGGAATGTTGGATAATAGCTGCTGCACCACATCCGGTGCATGATCTACGGTGGGACGGGAGGTGCCTTCGCCACGCGTTTCCACAAAGTCCCTGCCGCGCAACACCCAGAACCCTTTCGGACGTGGCAGCGCATCAATGGTAATCATGGTGGGCATGGGCTTACCGCGGCTTTTGCCAAACTCGACCACGATCTTGTCGTTGCGTTCTTCGCTCAGCACCGTGTAAATTTGATCGGCGGCGGCGCGCTCGACGCCTTCCTGCTCCATCAGCGTATCAATCGAGCGGGTGTCCATGGTGTTAAAATAGGGGAACATTTTTTGGAAACCCGGATCGTAATACACGATGGTTCCATCGCGCTTGACGATAAAACAGAATTTGGAATGGATGCCTGCGGCTCCTGCAAACAGGGCATTCTGGAATTCGGTGAGTGTGAGCGTATCGCGCGTCTGGATGGCGAAATAGATGGAGAAGACCGTAAGCCCGCCCATGATTACTACTAGAGACACGAGAAACAGCATGTGCCCCATCGAATCGACGGCGTTCACCCCTGCCAGATACAGAAGGCAGAACGAAGCGAAGAACACTAATACCAACTGGATGAGAGCGGGCTTGCGCTTACGGATGATGAAATCGGCGGCGTTACCGATCTGATCAGAATCTACCAGACGTTTCGGCATAGTGGCTTGTTGAGTTACCTTGCTATTCACTTGCTAGAACCTAAAGATTAACAAATCGTTAGCAAAAACCAATTAATTTATAGCTGATTAACCCACTACTTGCGGATTTGCAGCGTGGTCGATTGGGTTAATCAGCTATAATCCTTTCTTGCCTTTAAGCCGATAGACATAGCCGATCACTTCGGCGACGGCCTTGTAATGCTCAAACGGAATCTCTTTATCAATATCAGTTGTGTCGTAGAGAATTCGAGCGAGCGGCGGATTTTCAACGATGGGGATGCGGTTTTCTTCCGCTACTTCACGGATTTTCAGTGCGATGTTATCAAGCCCCTTGGCGGTGACTTTCGGCGCCTTCATTTCCTTGGCGTCGTATTTCAGTGCGACGGCGTAATGGGTCGGGTTCGTGATCACCACATCGGCCTTGGGCACATTTGACATCATGCGCTGACGCGCACGCTCCATACGGATCGAGCGGATGCGCGCCTTTACATGCGGATCGCCTTCCATCTGTTTGTATTCATCCTTGATCTCCTGCTTCGACATGCGCAGCCCATGCAGATATTCGTAACGCTGATAGAAAAAATCGAGCACGGCGATAAAAAACAGGGTGATCAGGATACCAATGAGCATCTTTCGTATGGCTTCGAAGGTGAAATAGAGAGTACTGGTCAACTCGGAATCGGGCATCTGCTGAATATGATTCATGTCAGGAATCAGCACGTAGGCCGTGACTCCGGCGACGAGCACAATTTTAATGATACCCTTGAGGAACTCTGTCACCGAGCGCATCGAAAACAGGCGCTTCAGCCCCTTGAGCGGTGAAATTTTCTCCAGATCGGGCGAAAGCGGCGTTGCTGAGAACACAAATTTATTCTGCGAAAAACCTGAGGCCAGCGCGATCAGAAAGAAAATCACGAAAGGGATCATGAGCAGAAACAGGATCTCCAGCGCGAGATCAGACATCAGCACCTGAAAACTTCCCTCATCCATGGCGATCGTATCGGGTTTTTCTATATACGCACGAATGAGAAGCTGTGTATCCTTGAATAACCCTGGCCCTAGAGTGAATAGCAACACCGTAAATGCAAACAGCAGCATGAAACTGCCGATCTCGCGCGAAAACGCGATCTGCCCTTTTTTCTCCGCTTCTTCGATGCGTTTGCGGGTGGGTTCTTCGGTTTTCTGGGAATCGTCCTGTTCTTCTGCCATGACGAATTCCCTACGGTGCAATAAATCCGGTTAAGGTCTGCTCAAGCGTGGCCATGTACCACAGCATCATGGCGCTTAAGGTGACCATGAGCAGAAAGAAACTGATCAGGAGCTGTGGTGCGATGATCACGAAAAACACGGGCATAATCGGCATCAGACGCGAGAGAATCCCCGCGGCGATATAGACGACAAGAGCGACCATCAGGAGCGGTGTGGAAATCTGCACGGCGATGAGGAAGATCTTGGAAACCAGTTGGGATGCCATGTTAGCGAAATCCTCCACCGGCGGGAACTGCCCGGGCACAAACAGCGTATAACTGTCGAGCAGCCCTTTGAAGACGACATGGTGCAGATCCATGGCAAAAAAGATGACGAGCGCAACCAGGCTTAGAAAGTTGCCGACGATCGAGCCTTGGCTTGCCTGCGTCGTATCGAACATCAGCGCCGCGGAAAGTCCTGATACCATGGCGATGATCATGCCTGCCGTGTGCATGGCGGCGAGCATGATGCGCACGATCCATCCCATGAATAACCCTATCATCACTTCGCTCAGAATCAGCAGAAACAAAGAGAGCGGACTGCCAGGCACGGGAGGAAGGGAAGGGGACAGCACCGGTGTCAGCGCCAGCGAAAACGCGAGCGCGAAGCCCAGTCGCACACGGGGCGGCACATAGCTTTCCCCAATCCCGGGCAGCACGACACACGCCGCGCCCAGACGAAAGAAAATGAGAAGAAACGCGAACACCTGGGAAAGAACGAATGCTTCCAGCACCGGCGTTACTCAAGATCCGATTGACCGACCGTGACGATGCGGTCGCTTAAGGATTCGCTGAAGTCCTTTAACGTGTTCAGCATGTAGGGCATCAGAAACAGCAGCGAAAAGAATACCACGAGCATTTTGGGCACGAAGGTGAGTGTCATCTCCTGAATCTGCGTGAGCGCTTGAAACAGCGAAATGATCAAGCCGATCACGAGCGTGATGATCATGAGTGGTGCCGATACCTTGATCAGCACCCACACGGCATCGCGACTGATCTCGAGAACCTCGAGCGGGTTCATTCCTATCGCTCCCTGAGATGGATTGGCATTTTTCGTATGCCTACTATATACCGAGTGTATGCAAAGTAAAACACTTCCCACCAGCCTGTTTTCCTTCCTGTGGTATATTGTCCGCCGGTATCTGTGGGCGAATATCGTCATCCTGATTGCATTTCTGGGATGGGCGCTGGATCAGGTCGCATGGCCATATGTGTTCAAGATGATGATTGACGGTATCAGCCAGTATCAGGGCGATCGCGCTGCGATTTTTCAGGTGCTGGAATATCAGGTGTGGATCGTGATCGGGCTGTGGGCGTATATCGAGTGCTCCTTCCGCATTGGCGGTGCGACGATCGCGCACACCCATCCGAAAATGGATGCGGATATTCACCGAGAGTTGTTTGAATATGTGCAGCAGCACTCGCACCGATTTTTCTCAGACCGGCTGGTCGGCAGTATCGCCGATAAAATCGGTGGACAGATGGCGGGAAGCGGGGTGACCCTGATTCAGTTGATGATTACCGTCTTTAGCCCCACGGTGGTTGCGATTATTGCCGTGATGGTACTGATGGCCATGCTGCACCCCTCATTAGCGCTGGTGCTTGGCGCGTGGTGCGTGTTGCATATTCTGCTCGGGATTGTCGGTGGGCTGGGTATCAGCCGCCGCATTGCGCTTCAGGCCGAAGCGCTTAGCACCTTAAACGGCGCCGTAGTGGACAGTTACGGTGGCCATACGACGGTAAATATCTTTGCTCGCCGCGCCCATGAGGCCGCCATGGTGAATCGCCTGCGCGATGACTGGACGCGCAAGCATCAACGTGCGTTGTGGTATCAGGAATGTATCCGACTGCTCATGGGACTGCTTGGGGGTGTGGCGTTTATCGGGCTGATGTGGCTTGCGATCCATCAATGGCAGCAGCACCGTATCACCACGGGCGATGTGGTGTTCGTGCTAACCGCAACCTGGAACATCATGACGATGGTGTGGCACCTTGCGAGCACGCATATCCCGCATTTTTATAAACAGGTGGGCATATGCAAGCAGGCGATGCAGACGATTCTGGTACCGCACGATATTGTGGATGCACCAGATGCCAGACCTCTCGTGGTGACGCGCGGCGAAATCGCGTTCGATAAGGTGCATTTCCATTATGTGCCTGAATATAATATCTTCAGTGATAAATCGCTTTTGATCCGTGGCGGCGAGCGGGTGGGGCTGGTCGGATATTCCGGCAGCGGCAAGTCCACGTTCATGAATCTGATTCTGCGGTTTTACGATGTGGAGTCGGGCGAGATTCGCATTGATGGGCAGAATATCGCGAATGTGACGCAAGATTCTCTGCGCAGCCAGATCGCGATGATTCCACAGGATACAACCCTGTTTCATCGCAGCCTGATGGAGAATATCCGCTATGGCAGGCTGGAAGCAACGGATGAGGAAGTCATAGAGGTATCCAAGCGCGCCTATTGCCACGAATTTATCATGCAACTGCCGCAAGGGTATCAGGCGCTCGTGGGCGAACGCGGGGTGAAGCTCTCCGGCGGGCAGCGTCAGCGGATCGCGATCGCGCGCGCCATGCTCAAGAATGCACCGATTCTGCTGCTCGATGAAGCGACATCTGCGCTGGATTCCATGTCGGAGAAAGCCATCAAGGAATCGCTTGCTGAGTTAATGAAAGAACGCACCACGATTGTAATTGCGCACCGACTCTCGACCTTGATGGGGCTGGATCGTATTCTTGTGTTCGATAAAGGCCATATCATCGAAGATGGCACCCATGCACAGTTGCTTGCCGCCGGTGGCCACTATGCAAAGTTATGGAATATGCAAGCAGGCGGGTTTTTGCCGGATGCGGAGAACAATGAAGGGTGAATTGTCCCTCACCCCTCCCTCTCCCAGAGGGAGAGGGAGAAAGAATAAGGCAGAAGTGTATAAGAACGATTGTCACCCCGCACTTGTTGCGGGGACCAATCTGGATGCCACAACAGGTGCGGCATGACAGAAATAAGAACGCGAAAACGATCTAGATCGGCATACGGATGATGTCTTGATACGCCGAAATCACGCGGTCGCGGATTGCCACAACGGTTTGCACCGTGAGTTCCGCATTGGCGACAGCCTGCACGAGATCGTTGAGTCCGGCCTTGCCGGTGAGTGCGGCGGTGCTCGTGGCCTCAGCCTTATAGACATTATCTTTGCTTGAGGTGGCAAGCTGCTGGATTAGTTCGCTGAAGCTCGGGCCTTGCACGGCCTGCTCTTCCGGTGTGAGGTTCACCGGATCGGTTGCCATGCGGCCAATGGCGTTATAGGCATTCAAGGCTTGATTCAGTTCGACGCTGCTAACCATAATGGATTACCTTACCGGATGAGCTGGAGGGTGTTCGACACCATTGCTTTGGATACTTCGATGACGTTCAGGTTTGCTTCATAGGCGCGCTGTGCCTCGCGCATATCCACAATCTCGATGATCGAGCTGACATTGGGCATTTTCACATATCCCTGCTCATCCGCGGCGGGATGGCCAGGCTCGAATTTCAGGCGGAACGGGGAATTATCCACTCCGTAACGCGCCACTTCCACTTTCGTAATACCCATCTCGCGATCCAGCACGTTTTGGAACGTAATGGTTTTGCGGCGGTAGGGATCTCCGCCCGGGGTGAGCGCCACCGAATCGGCATTGGCAAGGTTCTGTGCAATAATACGGAGGCGGTCGCCTTGCACTTTCATGCCGGAACCGGCAATAATCATAGCGTCGCGAATATCGGACATGTGCTACCTCTAACGACTGCTGACCGTACTGCGCATGATGTCAATCATCTTGCGGTACAGTTGGGTGGTCATCTGGTAATCGGACTGGTTGCGCGCGACTTTCATCATCTGCTCTTCCAGCACGACATTGTTTTTCACAGGCGTGGTTTCGTAGGTACGGCGCTGCTGTTCGATGGCGTACGGGCCAGAAGGCGGGGTGGTGCCGAACGCAAAGTGCAACGGTGAGGTGGTTTTGAGGTCAAGCCGCTTGGAAGCCGCCTTGGCGAGATTGTCGAAATCGAGTTCCTTGAGATCCTGCGCGCGAAAACCTGGCGTATCGATGTTCGCGATATTCTTGGACAGCACCGCCTGACGCTGGCTGCCGTAATCCATCTTCACGCCCATGATTTGGAAGAGTGCAATCTGACTGAAATCCATGTGCCACCCGATTTTCTTTTGAGCCTATCCTAATTAACGACTTGCTTCCAAGCGAAAAAATCTGCTTGTTTCCCTTTTTATCTCCGATGTATAGTCCCCGCAACATATGGCAACGATCCTCACCCTGACCCCATGCTATACCTGAGCCGAAAACTTGGCGAATCCGTTATAATTAACAATAACATAGAACTGACGGTCGTCGAAGTGCGCGGTAAATCGGTGAAGCTCGGGTTCACCTTTCCGTCGGATGCCACGGTGCTGCGCAAGGAATTGCATGATAAAATCGTGGCGCAGAACGTTGCGGCCGCGACCGCAAGTGATGATCAGGCGTTGATTGAGGCGCTGATTGATATGAATGTCAACCAGACGAACAAGAAATAACCTATGGTGGAGCGCAAGGACGAATCCGAAACCAAGCCCATCGACAAGGACAAATCCGCGGTTGCCCTGAAATACGATCGTGGCAAGGATCCGGCGCCAAAACTTGTGGCCAAAGGCAAAGGCAACATCGCCGAACAGATCATTCGCGTGGCACTCGAAAATAACATTGAAATCCGTGAAGATGCTGATCTCGTGGAGGTGCTTGAAAAACTCGATATTGATACGGTGATCCCTCTGGAGGCCTATGCCGCCGTTGCCGAAATTCTCTCCTACGTCTATAAAACCAACGCCAAAGCGCGGGAGCATCTCATGCGCAAGCAGTCTTCCGTATGAGTAGCCTCATTGAACCGAACGATATTGATGCGGCCGTATCGCCTGATGCGCTGTTGGTCATCATCGAGCAGTTAATGGGCGAATATCTCGAGCGCACGCAAAAAGGCGAAGTGCTCGACATGCAGTTGATCGAGCGCGGCGTATCTACTTTTTGTACGCGCATTAACGCGCTACCCAAGGAAGAGAGCAAGCGATACGACGTGGCGCTGGAACGGCTGATGCGCGGGATGACGCAGCTCGGGCTGGAACTGCAATCCAAACAGCGCGAACTTGCGGATAATCTGCGCGATGTCTCCGCCGTTCGCAAAGCCAACATGGCCTATCAGCATTCCGATACCATTGTGCCTACCGAGGGGATGCGTAAACGAATCCACAAACCGGACGACGATGGACACCATTAGTCTGCTGAAAGCGGTATTTGCGCTGTTGTTTGTGCTGGCTCTGATCGGGTTGCTTGCAGGGCTTGCACGAAAATACCGGCTGCCGGAGCGGCTGGCGGGCGTCGGCATCAAATCCGGACGGCTGCGTATCGTGGAATCTCTCGCGCTGGATGCCAAGCGTCGCCTGATGCTCGTTGAATGCGACGGTGTTCAACACTTGCTGTTGCTCGGCGAACACGATACGGTGATCCAATCCTCCATCACGCCCCCCATCTCCGATGCGAAAACTCCTTCTACTTCTGCCTAGCCTGTTGATGCTGCTCCTGCCGGTAGCGGGCATGGCGCAGACCCTTTCGCTTGATCTCGGGACGGAAGACGGTGGCTCGGCTGCGGCGCGCATCCTCCAACTCATCGCGCTGGTCACGGTCATCTCGCTTGCGCCTTCCATCCTTGTGATGGTGACGTCGTTTACCCGTGTGATCATCGTGCTTTCGTTCCTTCGCACCGCGATTGGTCTGCAACAAACGCCACCGAATCAGGTGCTCATCAGTCTGGCGTTATTTCTGACGGCCTTCATCATGGCGCCGGTGTTCAAGCAGGCATACGATCAGGGGATCCTGCCGCTGATTGAAGAACGCATCACCGAGGAAGAAGCGCTCGAAAAAACCGCTGCTCCCTTCCATGCCTTCATGATGAAGCATGTGCGCGACAAAGATCTGAAGCTATTCATGGATATGGATCCGAACATCAAGGTAGAAAAGCCTGAGGATACTCCGTTCCGCGTGTTGATTCCGGCGTTCATGATCAGCGAACTCAAACGCGCCTTTGAAATCGGCTTTCTCATCTTTTTGCCGTTTCTCATTATTGATATGCTGATTGCATCCGTACTGATGGCGATGGGTATGATGATGCTCCCGCCCGTGCTGATTTCATTGCCGTTCAAGCTGATCTTCTTTGTGCTGATTGACGGCTGGTACATGCTGGCGGGCAGTCTGGTGCGCAGTTTCGGGGTCTAGCGGTGGGAGCTATCCGCAAGCTCGTTGCCGCGTTGTGTGTTGCACTGGTGTTTTCTGTGCTTCTGGTGGTGAGTGTGTTTGCAAGCCTTGCGGTACTCGCAGTCAGTCTGCTTCTGGTCGCATGGGTATCCTTCAAGCGCCCCCGCGTATCCCCGCGTGAGCAAACCCCGAATGATCCGCAGATCATCGACGCGGAATATCGGGTCATCGAAACGCCCGACAAACAAATAAAGTAGAGACTTATTGCACCACCGAGTCAAGGCCGCCTTGCTGTACGCGCGAGCGGTAATTGCCTAAATAATCCTGAATCGAGCTGATTTCCTGCGTGAGCTGATTCATGTCGCGGTAGTCCATCGGCTCCGAACCGCTGGTGATGAATGCGAACGTATCGAACTCTTTGTTGTCTTTCATCAGCGGCGTGAAGTAATCTTTCAGATATTGCAATTGCGAAATATCGCGCTGGAACACATAGGCGGTGGCAAGTTTCAGTACCGCATCGGCCTCACTTGTGTTGAGCGGTGCAGACGGATCATTGCGATTGCTCAACATGGATTCCGCCACATTGATCACCTCTTTCCAGTTTTTCTCATCCCAATAGATATTGAGCCGCGCTTTCATCCCTTCCATCGACTGATCCCCTTCGAGCACTTTGAGGGCGCTGTCATAATCCTTGATCTCGGTATAGGCGGCCGCGGCGATCTGGTTGCGGGTGCGTTGCAATTCGGGTGGATTCTGTCCGTAACCGGTCAATTCCAGTGTTTGCAGAGCAGATTCCGGCTTGCGATCCAGCAGATAGATCAACGCGAGTTTGGTGCCGGTGCGGCTGCGTTCTTCCCGCTGCAGACGGTAGCGCACCTGATGATCGAGCAACTCCGCCGCGCGCCCCAGTAGATCCACACTGACTAAGCGATCGGCGAGATTGCGGATCATGCGGTCGCCTTCGGATTCAATCGGTGTCAGTTCACGAAATTCGTAAAACAGAGACAGCGCATCGAGCGGGGGCATAGTATCGGCTCCCCCCTGATTGAAAAGAAAATTGAACGTTTCCGCCATTTTCTGTGCGGTAGGCAGCGCCTCGGGTACGGTGGGGTAATAAGTGACGATATCACGGTAGGTGCGAAGTCCCTCTGTCCAGTTCTTGGCATCCAGCTGGAGTTTACCCAGCAGCAACAGCAGATTGAGTTCCAGCCCGTCCCCACGCCACACGATGCGATTGCGATCCAGCCGCTTGATCGCCTCATCCGGCGTGATCCGTGCTTCCTGCAACAGCAGATTGACCAGCGCAAATTCCGCACGCGCGCGGATAAAGTTGTCGTTTAGATTTTTCGTCAGGCCTTCCCACAGACTCACCGCCGTGTCAATCTGTCCGGTTTCCGCCGATACTTTGCCGATCATGAAATCCACATACGGTTGAATAGGCGCCAGAATTTTGTCCTTGTTCAGCGTGTCGAATATCTTGAGCGCGGTGTTGAATTCGCTGCGGTTAATCGCGAGATCTCCGCCGATGATTGCCAGTTTCTGACGAAAGGACGGCGGGTATTTGCTGATATAGGAATCGTTATACGCCATGAAATCAAAGCGCTTGGTCGGATCCCCCTGCATCTCGCCAATTGCCTGTTTCCACAACTCGATCTCTGCATCAGAGGCGATCTCGCTTGCCGCGAAATCGAGCGCGGCATCCTGCAGGCGGTACATCATGAAGTTGGCGGCGCCGCGATAGGCGCTTACTTTCTCGCTGGTATAGAATGCGGGGTTTTCATTGCGAATATCGTTTGCAAGCCCCAGCGCTTCTGCAAACAGCCCTTGTGCCAGATAGAGCTGCAGCAGGCGCAACCGCGCGAAATCCGCATTCTCTTTCGGCCCAAATACCATCTGCTGGGTGAGTCGCTGGCGCTCTTTGAAGAAATCGCCTTCATTCTTGAGTTTCCAGTTTGCATAGGGAAACAGCGTAGGGCCACCGGCAATGACGTTATCGGGCAACTCGTCCATCGCCAGTCGCGGCAACTCCTTAGACAGGCTGATTCCTTCGGACGCGGTGAGTTTCAACCCGTTACGCTGAGGCGAAATGCGCGTCGTATCGCTACGCGGAATGATGGCGATGCCTTGCGCGGTTTCGAGCAATTCCAGTTCGGCAAAATTCCGCTCGGGCGTAATTCCAAGCCCCGAGGTAAAGACCGGTACCACCTGTATCGAATCGCCCACGATAGGGTCGCGCACGGTGACGGTATCGGAGGCATCAAGCACCGGCAGTACAATATGGGGTTTGAGCGGCGGCTCGGTATTGAACCGCACACGCACGCGCTGCTCGAGCCGCGCGGGACGATTGGCAAACACCACCATCCAGTCGTGACTGCCATCTACCTTGGTGACATGCGGAAACACGGGCGCGCGCTGTTGCAGACGCAATACGGTTGCACGTTCGGTGGGAATGGATTCGATCTGCGTGATCGCGTCGGGCAACTGTTTTTTCAGGGTTTCCATATCGAGCGCGAGCGACCGGCCAAACACAATCCATAGGCTCTCACCACGCTCAAATACCGCAGCCGAAGTGCGATCCGGCATAGCAAAGCGCATCTGCACTCCGTCTGGCACCGCAGCGGATTTCGGTGGAACAGAAACGGCGGGGGCAGACGGTGCTGTAACTGTAGCGGCTACTGGCGCTGTCACCGGCGCCACCCCAGGAACAGCGGGGGCATTGGCAGAAACAGGTGCGCTCGCCGGTGGGGCAACCGTGTTTGCGGCAGGCGTTGCGGTAGTCGTAGGTGTTGCTGGTGCTGCTGTGGTAGTGACAGGGTTTGCGGTTGCTGTTGGTGCAGATGCTGATGCTGATGCAGTAGTGGGTGGTACCGCTGCTGGTGCCGATGGCGCAGTCTGCGCTGGTTTTATTTCCGCCCCCGCACTTGGAGAAGCCTCCATCACCTTCGGCTTATTCGTAGAATCCGGTGCTTTGGTAAGTTTGACGATGTTGGGTTTAGATGCCGCTTCGGATGGTGTTGTGGGTAGCTTTGCAGCGGCTTTCTCGGGAGCTACTGGTTTGGTACTTTCTGGTTTAGCGGTAATCAGCGCTTTGGGTGCGTTTTGTTCCGTACGCTGTGGACTTTTTGTTTCAGCCGGAGGTGGTGCTTCGGATTTTTTCGCTCCCAGCAAATCCACACCGGCGACATTGCCGCTCATGAATGTGCGTGTAGCATAGGGTTTGTCGAGTGTGAAAATAAATGAACGACCGTCTTCGGATTGTTGTGCATTTTTGACAATTGGACGAAGCGAAGCCAATACGCCGTCAACGCTGGCATCGGTCGGCTTATCAAATGTAAGAATGAGTTGCGTGCCGTTGCTGCGAGTGGAAAAACGCACACGCTCCGGCCACTGAAAGGCAATGCGCGCATAGTCCGAAGTGAGTGTGCCCGTCGCCGTTGCTGGCACGGAATCTGCCGCCTGCGCAGTCACTTGCAGCGCAATGGCTGCAACCGTGCCTAACAATAAGGCTCTCACGCGCAATGGAAACTCCCCGTAACGGTTTTCATATGTGTATTTATTGCACATGATACCGTAAAGGCAGCCTGTTTCAATCGGATATTGTGCGAAGGGGGTATCTTATTCGTGCGTACGGACTTCGCGGATAATGAGTTCAAACGGCGTTCCGGCACCTTCGGTTTTGGGCGCTACAGAAAAGGCTGCGACCGGTTCCGTGTATCCGTAGCGATGCAGTTCGCGGATCACCGCATCGGCAATCCGCAACGACTCATGCCACTCCGGCGTGCCTGCGGCAGGTGTTTTTGCGGCCACTCCGTTTATCTCCACGCGATTCGTGATGGTGTTGAGCACGTTGGCCAGCGCTTCGATCTGCGCAATGCTCTGTTCGGAGAAGGTGAGGTTTTGCAGGAGTGCGTCCTCGGGGAAGGTCATCACCAACCGGTCTTCAAGACGGCGGATTTGCGAAGCGTCAAACTGTTCGTATTCGGATAACTTATCCAGCAGTACCGATTTCATGTAGTCGAGATTGCTGGCTGGCTGCTCTACTACGATCGGTTCGGTTTTATTCGGAATGGACACAATTGGACTTTGAACCGCGTTTGGATTCAACCGAAGAGTGAATGAGCTTAACACCGAGCGCCATTTGTTGTTTTCCACGACCTGCATCGAATACAGCATCACGAAAAAAGTCAGCATCAGACAAATCAGATCGCCAAACGTCAGCAACCACGCCTGTTTGGCCGGTGCTTCTTCAGGGATGATGCCGTTATTATCGTCCGATATGCTCATGCGATCCTATGGTTTTTTCTCTTCCTGAGAGGCATTCTTCGGTGCCTCGAGATTGCTGATCATGAAACGCAGAAATACGCGTTCTTCGATATCTTCCTGCACCCCTAGTCGTAACATACGCGGTGGAAGATTCATCGCTTCCAGACTTTTTGCGAATGCTGCGGTGCGGTCAGACGCGCGTCTAAGTGACGATTTCCGCAATGCCTCCGATGTGGATTCGGTGTATGCCACATACAGCTCCATACGCACACGGTTGACGAATTTTTCCTTGCGCACCATTTCTGTCATTTCCTTCAATTTGGGCAGCATGGATTCGCGTAGCGACGTTTCATTTTCGCCAAAAAATACCTGCGTGGGGATCCCGATCAGCACCATGCTGCGCTTGCGATCCAGTGTCACGCCTTCGAGCGCATACAAAGAAATCGCCCAGCTACTGATGAGATCCGTGAATTCCACACTAGGGTCTAACGCAGCATCTTCCTTTGGTGTTTCGGGGGTTTCCTGTGGTTTGCTGAATGTTTCGGTCAGGCTGGCGGAGAGTTTTTCGAGTTTGGATTTATCAATCTGCGAGATACTGGTGAGCACAATAAACAAGCATAGAATCAACAGAAAGATGGAGACGTATAGCGTGCCGCTGTCCAGCTCTATATAGGGTTTAGGGTGGACAATATCATCATCGTCTGGGTGCATGGTCATTTCAGATTGGCAAATAACGCATCAATATCCGCCTGCGAGGGCGCATGATCAGGAAGGGCAGGGCCGCTCAACAATTGATTATCATTCTGTGCGGTGGTTTTGGAACCGAGGCTTTGCCGGATCGCATCCATATCCTTGGTGTCACCAAACAGAGAAAGCAACGCGTGGATCTTCTCTTCGATATGTTGCAGGCACCCGATGACCTTGGTGATGCGCTGCCCCGTGATATCCTGGAAGGTACACGCATCATAGATTTTGACGGTTTCGGCATTAATTTTGTCTTTAATCACTGGCGGGGCGGTCGCAATGATCGTCTGAATGGCATCCGCCGCATCCATGATCGTATTGGTGGCCTGCTCGGTGGCCTTGACCACGGCATCAAGCTGCGTACTCGCATTGGCCAGATGTTTAGGCGATTTTTTATCTTCCGGTGCCATCGCCAGCACTTCCTGTTTGGCGGCCAGAATATGCTGCGCCATTTTACTTATCTCGTGTTTTACGAAACGATCCGGCTGGGAATTGTCCCCGTTGATGGATTGCGCCATGCCTTCGAGAATCGTGCCGACATCCTCGATCGTAATCGTCCCTTTGTTCTGACGAATGAGGATCAAACGTTTGAGGAGTGCAGTACCAAGTCGCGTCTGTGTATCTGCCACGGCATTTCTCTCTTAAAATTGCCCCAGAATCGCAACCAGTTTGCCTTTCAGCGTTTCCGCGTTGAACGGCTTAACAATGTAGTTGCTCACACCGGCTTGTTTTGCCGCGACCACGTTTTCGGGTTTGCTTTCGGCCGTAACCATCAGGAACGGAAGCTCTTTGAGTGCGGCATCGGCACGGACTTTCTGTAGCAATTCGTAACCGGTCATGGGTTCCATATTCCAGTCCGAGATGATCAGCTTGAACGGTTTTTCTTTGAGCTTGGCCAGTGCTTCGTTGCCATCGGCGGCTTCGTCTGTATTATCAAATCCAAGCTGCTTCAGCAGATTTTTGATGATACGCCGCATCGTGTTGTAGTCGTCCACGATGAGAATCGGCATGTTTTTGTCAACAGACATAGCAGTCTCCTAAATTAGGCCTAAAGTTTGATTTTATTCTGTTTTTATGCGAAACGATGGACAAGGTATCGGACAATCATTAACTTTAGGTTAATGCTCATGTTCTGAGATTAGACAAACTTATTTCCTATAGCAACCGTTATGAAATGGACTGATACAAGAGATATTGCCATCGCGCTGGAAGACGCGCATCCGGATAAGGACAACGTCAATTTGCGTTTTACCGATCTGCGTCGCTGGGTGATCGAACTCGAAGGCTTTCAGGATCATCCGGATGGATGTAACGAAAAAATCCTTGAGGCCATACAGATGGCGTGGATGGATGAACGCGACTAACCCAATCGCAACCTACGCGGTCGAAAACGAAGAACAGCTTGGGCAGTTGGCAAAGCGATTTGCACAGATCTCTCAGCCGGAGGATTGTTTTGCCCTCATAGGCGATCTGGGCGCAGGAAAAACGAGCTTTGCGCGTGCATTTATCCGCGCATTAGCAGGGCAGGATACGGAAGTAACCAGCCCTACTTTTACCCTGATTCAAACGTATGACTCGCCACGCGGACGCATTGTACATGCGGACTTATATCGTCTGGAATCGGTAGAAGAAATACTCGCGATTGGCCTGCTCGATCAACTGGCTGGAAGTATCGGTCTCATCGAATGGCCGCAGCACATTCTTTCGTATCTGCCGTCCCGCACATTGCGGGTAGAAATACGCGCGGGCGCGCATCAAAACGCAAGACAGCTTCTGGTGTTTGGTGTAAGCGAATGGAAGCGCAAGCTACCCTGATCCGCTTTATATGACCTCTTCCGTTGCCTATAGCGTTCCTAATCGCAGCCAGCAGATTCTCAAGTTTCTGGCGGGTTACGGCTGGCTGGATGCGGTGCGAACGCCGATTCCTGGCGATGCGTCGTTTCGGCGCTATGAGCGCATTCGTCACCGCGATCACACCGCCATTCTGATGGATGCTCCGCCGGAAAAAGAAGATGTCAGGCCATTCATGAATGTGGCGCAATATCTGGTGCAGAACGGGTTTCGCGCGCCACGCATTCTGGCAGCCGATCCTGTGCATGGGCTATTGTTGCTCGAAGATCTGGGAGATCAATTGTACTCGCGTGTGCTGGCAACGGAGTCATCCCTTCAGATGCCCAAGACCGAGAGGAACCTGTATAAACTGGCAACACAGACACTGGCGCAGATGTTTCAGTTGAATCGCACTCAGGGCACGCCCGTTCTTCCGCCCTATGATAAAGCGCTATTGATGCGGGAGATCGAGCTGTTTACCGACTGGTATCTGCCGGCGATTCTTGGTGAAAAGCAGGCACTCGACCTGCGGGACGGGTATCTTGCGGTCTGGGAGACGGTGCTTTCATCGCTCCCTGCATTGCCACCGGTCGTAGTGCTGCGTGATTATCATGCGGATAATCTGCTGGTGCTGGAAGATGAGATGGTCGGGCTACTCGATTTTCAAGATGCCGTCATCGGTTCGCCTGCCTACGATATGGTGTCGTTTCTGGAAGACGCACGGCGCGATGTGCAGCCGGAAACCGTGACAGAGTGCATTAATCTCTATCTTAAAGAAACGGGACTCAATCCCGAGATATTTCACACCGCTTATGCGTTGCTCGGTGCGCAACGCAATACCAAAATCATCGGGATTTTTACCCGACTGGGCAAGCGCGACGGAAAATACCGTTACCAACACTACTTGCCGCGCGTATGGGGGCATTTGCGTCGTGACCTTTCCCATCCCGTGCTTGCGCCACTGGCGCAATGGATCGACGCCCATATTCCTGCGCAGTGGCAGAATGGCACTCCTCCCTTTCCTGATCGTGTGTGAGCAATGGGTTTTTTGCCGCATAAAGCAATGATTCTGGCTGCGGGGCTTGGCAAACGGATGCGCCCGCTCACGCTCACCATCCCCAAGCCCATGATCGAGGTGGCGGGGCGTTCGATGATTGATCGCGCGCTCGATCATCTGGATGCAGCAGGAATTCGCGATGTCGTCGTCAACACATCGTATCTTGCCGAGGTATTGGAGGCGCATCTGTCCAAACGCGCTACGCCGCACATCCGATTCTCGCGCGAAACCGAACCGCTGGAAACCGGTGGTGGTGTAAAGCACGCGCTACCGCTTCTGGGAGATGAGCCGTTTTTTGTGATCAATGGTGATATCATCTGCATGAATGGTCATAGGCCGTATCTGGAACAGATGGCCACTGCCTGGCGCGAGGATCTCGATATACTGCTTTTGTTGCATCCGGTTACTCACGCGTTCGGATATGAAGGGGCAGGGGATTTCGATCTGGATACACATGGTAACCTCATTAAAACCTCAAGTGACACACATACTTATGTGTTTACCGGTATCCAGATTCTGCACCCGAGAGTATTTGTGGGCATTTCCGAGACCGCATTTTCCCTCAATGTGCTGTATAGGCGCGCACTGTCTCAAACCCCGCCTCGCATTGCCGCAGTGGTGCATACCGGACACTGGCTCCATATCGGCGATCCCGAAACCAAGCGAAAAGCGGATGAGTATATAAATAAAATTACGGGGGAGGAAGTGTCGTAGGTAGAATGTTTTGCGCTGCATCCAGAGGAATCTGTGTTCCATCCGGTATAAGCACGGCGGCAGTGTTCACGGTCAGTTCGGTGATATCTGCAATATCAAATGTCTGTCCGTCACTGGTGGTGACGCGTAACCCTGAACCATTCGCCGTCACATTTATGGTTATGTTATTTCCAAGCGCAATGGGATTTCCATTAACCATAAACGTTGCGCCGTTTGGAAAAGTGAGCGATCCACCCGACGAGATCTGCATGGATACTGCACCTGGAAGCGACAGGACGCTACCGCTACAGGCCGCGGCAAACCCGTTGGTCACATTCACATTGCATCCGGCTGGCATGACCATGTTGATGGCGCCCTGAATCATGTTCATGATGCCCCCGTTACACCCGCCACCAAAAAGACTGTTGGCGATTTGCATACCGGTGTTGACGACGCCAGACACGTTCCCAAACCGAACATTGTTAATGAAACTTCCACCCTGACTGATCAGCCTACCAATATCTAATGGTGCTGATCCCCCGCACGGCAACGACACGCGACCCGTAGTAGGCACTCTGAAAGGAGGAATCTGTAAATTGGGATTGTTGCTGCCTGGCGGTGGCGGAGGAACCGAAGGCGTTCCACCAGGCGTGCTGCCTTGTGTGTTAAACCCCTTGCACTCTGCATACCGGTTTCTGGGCATACATTTGGAAGAGAGTGAGGTCGAGGTTCCTTCCCCGCGATACACATCGCCTCCGGATCTAGACCAGTGGCGAGGCGGATCAAAACCCTGCTCGATGCAATAGCTGACATCCTCGATATTCAACTTATAACTTTCGTATTGCGAGACATTCTGCAACTGGGAACAATTAAATCGCGGTGGAGGCTGAACGGAAGCGCTGGGGCCTCCTCCTACAAAAAAGGGAGGTAGATTCAGGGCTAAAGCATCACTTGCGCTGATCGCACATGCGAAAAGTGAGAGTGACACATAGGTTATACCAGTCCGAATCACCATATATCGCTTAAAACGCTACCTATCTCTACAATCGTTATCGGTTCCAGGCGCACATGGCCTGTACACTGCCACGTCATTCCATTTCGATTCGACGCAATGCTCGAGGTTTGGATCGTCACAATCCCAGGTGCCGTGCACGGGAGTGAGTTTCTGAACGCGCCCAATCCAGCACACCCCCCCTCCGTTCGGACTGCTTATGACATCACCCCTCTGTATAAAGGGCTCATAAGGGTGATCCTGCATCGAAATACATACATCGATGTTGGCTGGATCTTTCAACATCAACAAACCATCTGGGCACGATTTATTACCCGAGCTGTCCTCACCTGCAGGGAAGCCGATATTTCTTGTCACGCAATGTTTGTACAGATAACGGATCGGCCCTGCACCCATGCCATCGGTGTTTCCGCACGCATCTGGATACTTACCCGCATTCGATTCCAGAATAGCGATGTTTTCGCCTTTCGGATGCGGCCTTGCCATGTCGCTTGCAAGATTCTTTCCGGCAATGACGGCCACATGCGGTACTCGACCCGGCGTAACCTTTTCATCGTAAATAATGACATCCCCTTCTTCCGCATTATCCAGGCCTTGCGGCAGATTTCCGTAAGGTGCGGAAATCGCATCACTGAAACCAGACGATTTGAATGCGTGTGGGAACCGCTTGGCTTGGGAAGGATCCGTCACGTAGCCACGCCAAGAAGCCGGCCACGCACGATCTTCGGTTCTGCCAAGACTGTCGAGCGCAGAGTAAGGCTTTGACAAGCTCGTCAGTGCAAAATCTTCCGATCCTGCGCGTTTGAACAATTTTTCGTATTGCCCGAGGCAGTTTAAGCGTTTCTCCGAGAAGGTGTTGACCTGGTACAATTTCAACTCCATCCAGCTGGTAAGCGGATCTTTCTCCTTGACGTCGATACACTGATAATCTTCACCTTTGCCGCCGCCGTAACGACACCGGCTATCTTCTTTGCCCACCCCAACAATCGCATCATCTTTACCCAGATCACATTTTTGATTGTGTCCACCTGGAGTGCCGGCTTCGCCACCCGTATCCCACCAACGCATATACGGTTTGCGGTTGCTGAAATAATCCTTAAATGCATAACCTTCCGGTATCTCACCCAGATTATCGAGTTGCTTGTTGCGAATTTTTAACGTGTTGATAGGCGTCAGCGGTTTGGCCAGATCTTCGCAACATTTTCTGACGCCGTTGTCCCGATCGCGCGTGCCGCTGGCGAGCACGCATGGCGTACACATCTCGCGCATCGCCCTGCCCGTAGGATCGAGAATGTTTCCTAACGATTTTCTCGCCTTATCATCTGGCTCATCGAATTTGGTGGAGCAGGGTGGAAACAGGTTGCCGCGGCGATCATTCATCAATGCGGTGGCGCAACCGGGGATCGGGAACAGGCTTTTAGCAATCACCAACGCTTCGGCAGCAGGAATTTCGGCAATCACCTGAAGCGGGGTAGGCGGCAAGGGAGCGGATTTGAGGAATGCGAGCATCCAGGCCTTACCCATTACGTCGCTTTTCCAGCACCCGATATTCAGCGACAAACGGCATCCCATACATTTTTCAAACTGCGGCTCACGGAAGCGCATCACATCCACCGGAACAGCGGCGCAACGAACGGTACAGGTGCCGAATTCCTTGTACAAAGCGGTCATGGCGGATTTGGGCATCCGGTCTTCTCCAACCACATCGAATCGTGGAGAGAATGGATGGGTAGGATCCCATATCCGCTCAAACGGATACTCGCCGAGCATATCAATTTGCACATCGAGATCGCCCCATGCTTTACGGTGCATACCGTCTCCGAGCAACCTCCATCTGCCGTCATGAATACCGCCAAAGGCACCGCGAATGCTCTGACTCCGTACATCATTCTGAACGGCAGCTTCATTTCCTTTGTCTGGAATACCATTACCGATCGGTAGTGCGGGGTAATAGTGCAGGAAGTTATAACGGTACCAGGCATTCGCAATGTACCACCAGGCTTCGTAATCAAACTTGTCCGCTTCATCACGCGAGCAGCCGCCTCTTCGCGAGCGATCACATTTCTTTTTGACGCACCCACCCCGAATCAGATCTTTTTCGCACTCAGGCTTTACCATTCGTAGCGGTTGACAAAATGTTTGGTCATAAGTGGCGTCACCGCGCAGTCCGGTCGGATCAAAAATAAACCCAAGCCCCTCAGGCCCACCGCCTGGCCCACCCGTTTCCAATCCCAGAAGATTGTTGAATATATAGCGATTCGTACACGCATCCATTTGCAGGCGATTCAACACCGCCGGATTACCCCCTCGACGACCAGGGCAATTCACGGATAACTTATCGCAACGAACCATTGTTGGCGCAGCGTCTGGGGCGGCAGGATCACCAAAAATCGTGGTGTGGGTTCCACCCAGCCCTTCCACATAGGCTCTTCTGAGCACATGTTCGTTCGCCTGTTTATACTGTCTGGCATACCCAACTATATTACCGGTACTCGAATCAATCTCGGGTTTGTGGAACCCGTTTTCCATCAGTAGCCAGCCACCATTCATATCCAGAAACGATTTCACCGGAGTATTCTTGTGTGTGACGCAACCGCCTTTGGATGCTTTTGCGCCATCGACCCCCATATCCAGTTCATCGTTATTGACGCGGGCGACTTCCTCAATTTTCTGAAGACGTGGACGGGGTAGTATCTTGCCTTTGAAACAGAAATCCCTGTAGCGATTATCCTGACTGTTCTGATTGGCCGCGTTAGGTGCGGTGGCAGGGCGCCCGCAGCTTGGCTGTATGGGGCATAATGGATTCATGAAGAAACAACGGAAATTTGAAAAATTGAGTCCCCCTAGCATATTGCCTAATCCGCCAACGCCTCCAATCGCGTTGAGCGCACTGCCTACGCCTGGGATGTTGCTCAATGCAGAATTCACACGAGCCATCCCGCCCGAAAGCAGGTTGTTCAGCCGATTGATGGGCAGGTTGGGAATGCGACCCAATAAATTCTGAAGTTGTGCAGGCCCAAGATTATTCAATCGGCCGATGACGGACTGAATGCGCGCAGCTCCCAGACTGTTAAAACGTTGAAGCGCACCGCGTGCGCCAAGCACACGATTAACGCCATCCAGTCTAAGATTCTGAATACTGGGGATACTACCTAGTCTGGATAGAGCGCCATTCAGTTGACTAATCGGCATGTTGGCAAAACGAGCCACGTTACCAAAACTATTAAAAGCAGTGGATAATTCACCCAGCCCCATGCTGGGAAGCCCGGGGATACTGAGCCCCCTGAAATCACTCATGAGTCCCGACATCTGCGTGATATTCAGGTTTTGTAGTACGCCTGTATTCATAACGCCTTGTGCCGCACCAAAGACCCCTGAAATAGAGGATAAATTCACATTCCCAAGCGTGCCGCCCAAACTGGTCAGGCTGGACACTAGGCTATTAACGTCCATACCGGGAGGGAGTCGATTTGCCAGCGCGCCGATTCCCCCGTTCTGGCTGATAAATGAGGATAATCCACCAAGTGTGACCGCACCACCACTTCCGCCACCCGCCATGGACATGATTGCGTTTAGCCCTTGCGTGATGTTTGCCGGATTTTGTGTGCCGAATGCGGATGCTATAGAGGGCATATTGTTCAAGATAATGGCGGAATTCGCTCCGCCTGCCTGTGTGATTGTCTGAATGCTATTAAATATGTTTCCAACATCGGTTGCGCTGATGTTGTCTATGCCAGGAATGCTTTGGAATGTTGGTAGATTTGTTATCGCATTCGTAATCGTCTGAATGGTGGCGGGAGTTGCGGGCTGTCCATTCACATTGAACTGGTTTAGAGAGCTAATAATGCGGGAGGCTTCGTCCAGTCCCATATCATCCACACCGAAGGCTTGACCAATCTGCCCAATATCATTCAAGACTGCTGCTGCATCTGTTGGCGAGATACCGTCCATTCCTTCAAGATCTGACAAGGCGCCCAACACATCACGAATATCGTTCAGTTCCTCCTGCGTGAAGTTTGCAACGGACTGAAATTGAGACATACCAGGAGCATTTGCTATGTAGTTATGAATACCCGCACGTTCAGCAAGCTCTTGCACGGTGGTAGGAAGGTTTGCGGCACGAAGCGCATTTACCACCTCATCGGTCAGTGTGCCTGTGCTTCGCGCGAGTCTTAGCGCGTCCTGCATTTCTGAGGTAAGGCCTGGCTGACTCAATAAAATATCAATCGGCCCCTGGCCATTTAAGACAGGAAGATTGATGGGCAAAGTCATACCCGCCAATTCCATGGCATTGGTGGGCAACCCATTCTGCCGCAGAAAATTCATCGCCAATGCGGTTCTCTCTGCCGTGGAATTGGGGTCACTGAGTATGGCTGCAATATCGCGGGGGATGATGTTTCTGTCCGCTAACTGATTTGCAATAGTTGCCGTTAAATTAGTTCCAAATGCTGCAGCTAGAGGGCCAGATCCCGCTCCGGAACATCCGCCTCCACCACCGCCTCCTCCACCGCCGCCCCCACCACCTGAAGTGGCGCCCATGATGGCGGAATCGTGTCCAGCAATGGTGCTGTTGATCGCATCAAACGCGAGCCGACACTGATCGGGTGTCATGTTAATGCTTGGGCCGGATCCTGTTCTGTTGACATTGATGTTCCCGCACGATTGCATGAAATCATTGCTGTTGAGAGGGGGGATATTGAAATCGCTGCTGCCACCCGTGCCGATATTGATACCATCAAAAAACCCGTCGCCGGTATTCGCCGGAGGAGTGGAAACTGGATTTGAAGAGCCTCCAGATCCAGAGCTGCCTCCGCTCGGTGGGCTGGGGGTGCTTCCGCCGCCTGATGGCAATTGAAGCGCGGCTGCCCCTTGTGAGAGGGTTACCAGCGCAATCACGGCAACGGAAAATAATGACAGTCTAACGATCATGTGGTGTGCCACAGGTTGCTGGCAGGTTGCGTACGGTTGCAAGAAATACAGCCTATACCATCCTGAAATGCTAACACAATTTTATTTCAATTTAATGACAAAATATGTCAATACATGTAGTTAGAAAAGCTCAATTACTTAACAGGGACAGCGCGCACCGTGCAAATAAACACCGAAGAAGTGGCCAGAAAAGTCGACGCGGGTGAGTATTTTGAAGATAGCAAGCGGTTTTATGGGCTGCTGTATCTCACCCCCATGTCCGAGCGCAGTTACTTCGTGATCATCATTTTGGTGAGTATTGCGATCTTCTGGATCTCCGTTCAGTCCTTCATGTCCATTTTCCCGCTGAATCCGAATATCCCCTTCATCATTCCTACACGGGACGTGTTCGAGGATGTACCGGTCATGGAAAAATTGGCGGCAGAAGGCGAGGATAAGAATCAGGCGGTCATGCGGTATCTGATCCGGAATTATGTGGAGCGAAGAGAGTATTACAATTTCTTCAAACCGGAGCATATGGAAACGAATTTTTACAATATCCGTTTTCACAGCACGCGGGATGTTCTGTTGCAGTATCGCAATTTGATTGAACCCAAGAATCCTTCCAGCCCCTATAATGTTTTGGGTAATGAAACATCGAGAAGTGTAGCAGTAAGATCTATTCGCTGGGCACCCACACACAATGGATTTGCGGCAACGGTCGAATTTACCGAAAATCTCGTCGGCAAGCGTCAATCGTTTTCACCGGAGTGGATTGCAGAACTTCAGTTTACCTATGCTCCGTTCGAGGTCGAACAGGATATCAAAGCATTGACGCTCACCAATTTCTTTTCCATCGCCTGGCAGGTCTATCAAAATCCACATAAGTACCATACGGAGGGTCGGTTCAAGATTAAACCCATGACATTTATCGTTTCCTCTTATACAACCAAACCCAAATTGTCGGGACAATGAACATGATCTGTAATTGGAAGAAAATGGTTATCGGAGCGATGCTGCTGGCAGTGACGGCGTCTCTGCCGTCTGTTGCGCCTGCCTCCCGCGAAGCAAGGCCGATTGCCACCGATCCGCGCATCAAAGTGCAGATGTATAGTCCCAACGAAGTGTTCAAGTTCACGGGATTCCTTGGGTTTCAGTCGAGCATTGAGTTTGCGCCCGATGAGGAAATTGCGACCATCTCGATTGGCAATTCCCTCTCCTGGATGCTGAATCCTTCCGGCAACCGACTCTTCATTAAACCGATCGAACCGGATGCAACCACCAACATGACACTGATTACGACCAAGCGTACCTATCTGTTCGAGTTACATGCGTCTTCGACGGAAGATATCACGGATAAAAATCTGACTTTTCAGTTGCGATTTGTCTATCCAGGTGAGGAAACCGAGATGGTGAATACGGGGATTGAGGGCGGTCTTCCGGATATCGAGAACGAGCCGGAGAAATATAATTTCCGCTACACGATCCGCGGTTCGTCGGTGATCGAGCCCATTCGTATTTTTGATGACGGCCGGTTCACCTATTTTGAGTTTCGCAACAAAAATGCCGAGGTACCGGCGTTCTTTAATGTCGATGCACAAGGCAACGAGTCGATAATCAATTACCGCGTGCGTGGTGACTATATCATCGTTGAGCGTGTCTCCAGCCGTATGACGTTGCGTCATGGTGGGGATGTGGTGTGTGTATATAACGAAGCGATGCCCTACATGATGGCGGCTCCTGCAAAACCGCAGTCAAAGCCAGCTACGGGAATACCTGAGACCGGTTCGGTTGGTTCGCGGTAACGAATCTATTTACGCATCGAGTGCGGTGCCGGTGAGATCATACTGATCCGACGCGGTGATTTTGACCGGTACGATCATACCTGGATAGAGCGGTTTGCTTGAGGTGATATGCACCACGCCGTCAATATCCGGCGCATCGCCTTGCGAGCGCCCGATAATACCTTCCGCACCCACTTGATCGATGATGACAGGCAAAGTTTTTCCAACCTTTTTCTTCAAGCGCTGCGTGCTGATTTCCTGTTGTGCCGCCATAAAACGATGCCAGCGTTCTTCGATCACTTCCGGCGGCACATGCGCGGCGATGTCGTTTGATACCGCGCCTTTTACGGGCTCGTATCGGA
>CAZFOM010000018.1:0-1716 GCA_964520155.1 uncultured Rickettsiales bacterium | reverse complement strand
GAAGCAGCCGACGCGGTCAATCTGCGCTTCTTTGAGCCATTCCAGTAGAAACTCGAAATCGTCTTCGGTCTCTCCTGGAAAGCCTACGATGAAGGTCGAGCGCACGGTGAGATCAGGACAGATTTTGCGCCAGCTTTGGATGCGATCAAAGGTTTTTCCCTGATGGGCCGGACGCTTCATGGCTTTGAGCACGTTGGGGCTTGCGTGTTGAAACGGAATATCGAGATAGGGAAGAATTTTGCCCTCTGCCATCATGGGGATCACCTCATCCACATGCGGGTAAGGATAAACGTAATGCAACCGCACCCATGCGCCAAGCGATCCAAGTGCTTCGCACAGATCATAGAATTTGGTGCGAACGGTTTTGTCCTTCCACGGATATTCCTGATATTTGACATCCACGCCATACGCGCTGGTATCCTGCGAAATCACGAGCAGCTCTTTCACACCCGCTTGCACGAGCCGCTCGGCTTCCAGCAATACATCGTTCACCGGACGGCTTACGAGATCGCCACGCAGTTTGGGAATGATGCAGAACGTACAGCGGTTATTACAGCCTTCGGAAATTTTCACATAGGCATAATGTTTCGGCGTGAGTTTTATGCCTTGCGGCGGCACGAGATCGACATACGGATCATGCATCGGTGGGGCTGCTTTGTGTACGGCCTGCACGACGGACTCGTATTTCTGCGGGCCGGTTATCGCGAGCACATTCGGGTATTTTTCACGGATCACCTCTGGCTCGGCGCCCAAACATCCGGTGACAATCACTTTGCCGTTTGCGGCCATCGCGTCCCCAATTGCATCGAGCGATTCAGCGCGTGCGGTATCGAGGAACCCACAGGTGTTGACGATCACCACATCTGCACCTTCGTGCGAGGGTGAAAATTCATAACCTTCTGCGCGCAACTGCGTAAGGATACGCTCGGAATCCACCAGCGCCTTTGCGCAGCCGAGCGACACGAACCCTACCTTGGGCGATGATTTTTGAATGGATTTCATGCGCGCACCCTTTATAAAGTGGCGCAATTCTTACGAGTTTCAAACTCTTTTGGCAAGGCTCATGGATCTTACTCCCGACGCAATGCTTGCACGCGTGCTGTACCGCGATGCGCTCATGCTAGTCTTTGATAAACCACCAGGAATCCCCGTGCACAAAGGCAAAGGGCAGGGGCATAACCTCGAATCCTATTTCATCCATTTGCAATTTGGCCTACCCAATCCTCCGGCTCTCGCACATCGTCTGGACAAAGAAACCAGCGGGTGTTTGATTCTCGGGCGGCACCGTCAGGCGCTTAACACCATGGGAAAACTCTTTGCCGATGGCAAAGTCGATAAAACTTATTGGGCAGTAGTGGAAGGATGTCCGAAAGATGAGGAAGGGGTGATTGATCTTCCGATCCGCGCGATCGAACCGGATAAAAAATGGAAATGGCGGCAGATGACTTCACCCGATGGTCAACCTGCTGTCACGCACTACAAGGTACTTAAATCGTTCGATGGAAAAAGCTGGCTCGAACTCAAGCCCAAAACTGGACGCACCCACCAGCTTCGCGTCCACTGCTCGGCGATGGGATTTCCGATTCTTGGGGATTATTTTTACGGTACCGAAACACCCGATCGCAAACTATTTTTACACGCGCGCGCGATCACGATACCGCTTTATCCAAAGAAAGATCCTATTACTGTGGAGGCCCCGCCGCCTGAGCATATGAA